>JARGOW010000186.1:1704-7239 GCA_029212955.1 Planctomycetota bacterium
GTCAGCTTGGCGTAGATTTTGTAGATCGGAGCGCGCAGGAAACGGGGAATTTTGCGGTCGGCAAACCAGCCTGCGAGCAGGGAGGTCCGGTAGCGGAGGGGGGTAGACACAGGGGCAGGGTAACGGGGAATGGGCCCCCTGCAATCAATTCCCGGGGGGTGGTTCATTCCCTGGGCCGCTGAACCGTGGAGAAGGGTGCGGCAAGTAGGACGACTTTGTGAGTCTCAACGTCCCGAACTTCCAAGCCGTCTGGCTGCCCCTAGAGTCCCCCTGTGGCGCTTTTCTCCTGGCAGAGGCGCAGGTAAGCCCCGTTCCGCCTAGCGGATGGAAACGGCCCTGCGGACCGTTTTCAAAGGGATCCCCTCGACTCGGATCAAAAGTGCCACTGGGGACCACTGCGGACTAGCCAGAGCAACGGCCAAGAGCAGCCCCTACGGGCCTGCTCTTGGCCGTTTCGGCTTGGAAGTTCGCAACGCTGAGGTTAGGATCCGGCCCTCGCTCGACCCGCGCCCTTCCCCGGTGCAAAACCCCCCTCGTCCCGCGGCAAACACTGCCCTGGACGCGACCACCACCCCATCTGCCATGGCCTCTGGCGTTTCCCTGGTGATTCTCGCAGCTGGTAAGGGCACGCGCATGAAAAGCGCGCTTCCCAAGGTCCTGCACCCCCTCTGTGGACGTTCCATGCTGGGTTGGGTGATGCAAAGCGCCCTGGCCGTGGATCCCGACAAGGTCGTGATCGTGGTGGGGCACGGGGCTGAAAAGGTCCAGGCGGAGGCTGAAAAAGAGGCCGCCGAGCTCGGCCTGCGCGGCCTGGAAATCGTGGTCCAGGAGGAGCAAAAAGGCACGGGCCACGCGGTCCAGGTGGCCGCCCCGGCCCTGGGCGCCCAACCGGGCATCGTGCTGGTCCTGGCGGGGGACATGCCCCTGATCCGCGGCGATAGCCTGGAGGAATTGGTCCGGGCCCAAAAGGAAGTCGGATCCGACTCCATGGTGGTGCTGACCGCCGAGCTGGACGATCCCCATGGCTACGGCCGCATCGTGCGCGATGGCAACGATGCGCTGGTCGCCATTGTTGAGCAGAAGGATGCCACCGCCGAGCAGCAGGAAATCTGTGAAACGAACACGGGCGTGTACGCATTCAGCGGTCAGCGCCTGCTGGCCGATCTGCCCCGCTTGGGCACAGCCAACGCCCAGGGCGAGTATTACCTGACCGACATGGTGGGCTTGGCCGTGGACGACAATCGTCCGGTGGTCACCGTGGTATTGGGCGATGCCTTCGAAGGCAGCGGCGTGAACGACCTGCGCCAATTGGCCGTGGTGCGCCAGGAGATGCAGTTCCGCATTCTGGACGATCACATGGCCAATGGCGTGGCGGTCACCGATCCCGGTTCCGCCTATGTGGACCATGGTGTGACCATCGGCGAGGGCACGATCCTGCTGCCCTGCGTCATGATCCACCGGGGTGTTCAGATCGGCAAGGGATGCGAGGTGGGCCCCTTCACCCAATTGCGCCCGGGTACCGTGATGAAGGATGGGTCCCAGGTGGGCAACTTCACCGAATGCAAAAACTCGGTGATTGGCGAGGGGTCCAAGGCCAAGCACCTCTCCTACTTGGGCGATGCCAAGATCGGCAAAAAGACCAATGTGGGCGCGGGCACGATCTTCGCCAACTACGACGGAACCCACAAACACCCCACCCAGGTGGGGGACGGGGTCTCCATCGGCAGCGGCTCGATCATCGTGGCTCCCAATGAATTGCCCGATGGTTTGACAACAGGAGCAGGGGCAGTGATCACACGCAACGCCTCCACCCAGCCGGGGGAAACCTGGGTTGGCATGCCAGCCAAGCCCCTCCCCAAAAAGAGTCGCTAAGGCCCTAAAACGAGCAACTGGGCGGCAAAAAGCAGCCCAGGAACCCAAAACCCAGGGCTGACGCCCACAACCGCCCTCCATAAAAAGTGGAACGTATACACGAACTGACCCTCATCACCGGTTCTGCCCATCCCCAACTCGCCAAGGAGGTTGCGATCCACCTGGACAAGCACCTGGCGGACGGAATCACCGAACGGTTCCCCGACGGCGAGTGCAACATCAAGGTCAACGAGGACATCCGGGGCCGGGATGTGTTTGTCATCCAGCCGACCTGCCCCCCGGTCAATGACAACTGGGTGGAATTGATGTTGCTACTGGACACGCTCAAGCGATCCAGTGCCGGCCGCATCACCGCGGTCATGCCCTACTTCGGTTACGCCCGCAAGGACCGCAAGGATGAGGGGCGCGTGCCCATCAGTGCCAAGGTCGTGGCCAACACCCTTGTGGGAGCGGGCGCGGACCGCATCGTGACCTTGGACATGCACGCGGCACAGATTCAGGGCTTCTTTGATATCCCCGTGGATCACCTCTATTCCCGTCCGGTGCTCATGCAGGCCGTGCACGCCATGGGAATCCAAAGTCCTGTGGTTGTGACACCCGACGTGGGCGGCACCAAGATGGCGCGCGCCTACGCAAAGCGATTGCACGCGGACCTGGCCATCGTGGACAAGCGCCGCCTGTCAGGATCGGAAACCGTGGTGGAGCACGTGATCGGTGACGTGAGCGGTCGCAACTGTGTGCTCGTGGACGACATGATCTCCACCGGCGGTTCCATCACCCAGGCAGCCGCGGTCCTGCGCAGCGCTGGGGCCAAGTCCGTGGTCATCGCGGTCAGCCACGCCGTGCTCTGCGGCCCGGCCATTGAACGGCTTACGAACGCGCCCGTGGACAAGATCCTGGTCACGGACTCTGTGCCGCAGAACAAGGCGGAGCTCCCCAGCAACATGGAGATCTGCAGCGTGGCCCCCTTGATCGCCCAGGCGATCCGGAACATCCACCTGTCCGAATCGGTGAGTTCCCTCTTCCAATAGGTCTCTTTTCGGAACCCGACGGATCATGGAGTCCCCCGGAGCCTGGCTTCGGGGGACTTCTGCATTTTCGGTTGGGGAAGGACCGGGCGCGACCCAATCGCGCCTCCCGCAGGCCTGGAACCGGCGATTCCAGGGGCCGGTGATTCCTCCCCCGGCCAGGGCGGGGCCGGGCAGCAGGGGTTGCCCGGCGGAGCAGAGCCCCTTTGTTTTGGGCCTTTTAGGGGTTGGCGCGCTGGGGTGGTGGGGGTAGGATTCGCGCCGATTACTGCCCATCCAGATGCTGGAAGGGCGTTTTATACCTGTGGGAAGCGCTTTGCTGTTCCACCAAACCTGTGCGCCCGATCGGGCGATCAACCATCCAGGAGACTCACAATGAGTTCCAGTGCCAAACTTGCCTGTGGCGTTCGCGAGACCGTCGGTAGCCGTTCCTCTCGCAAACTGCGCGCCCAGGGCCGCATGCCCGCCACCCTCCAGGCCTCCCCCGACGGCGAGCACATGAACATCCACATGGATGCGGCTGAGTTCGGAGCCACCCGCCGGGCCCACGCTCACCTGTACGACCTGGATGTGGACGGCACCCTGCACGCCGCCGTGATCCGCGAGCTGCAGTGGGACTCCATGGGCGACGTGATCAACAACGTGGAATTCAAGCGCGTGGTCCGCGGTGTTGCCACCGAGAGTGAGGTCGAGCTGATCTTCGTCGGCAATGTGGCCGCCGGCGTGCTCACCCACAACGTGACCCACATCGCCATCTCCTGTATCCCCTCCATCATCCCGGACTCCATCGAGGTTTCCGTGGCTGGCCTGGAAGAAGGCGCCCACGTGAAGGCTTCGGACCTGGTCCTGCCCGAGGGCGTGGCCCTGGCCGTGGATGCCGATCTGGAGATCGCCGTGGTTTCGGCCATCAAGACCCAGATGGAGCAGCCCTCCGAGGGTGAAGAGGGCGAAGAAGGCGCTGACGCGTAATCTGACCCCATTTTCGGCCAGAAATGGCCAAAACCGGCCGGGGCCAAGCCCCGGCCGGCTGGATTTCTTCCCGGAAGGGGAGCGTGGGGGGTTGCCCTTCCGCCGTCTCCCGCTAGAATCCGCCCCCCGAACCCCGGTTTTTTGACCCGGGATTCATAGACCGCTCCCCTTGCTTCGATGATCGACTCTGGCCCTGGCCGGCTCGTGATTGGCCTCGGAAATCCCGGGTCCGAATACGAATGGACCCGCCATAACCTTGGGTTTCACGTGATCGATCGGATCTGCGAGGAGCAGCGGTTGCTCTTTCAAAGCGCATCCCGTTTGTCCGGTTACACCGGTCCCCGCTCCTTCGAGTGGGCGGAGCTTCCCGACGGCCAAGGCTGGCTGGTGAAGCCCATGACCTTCATGAACCGTTCGGGCAAAGTGGTTGGCCCCTTGGCCAAGCACCTCTTGCCGGTTCCCCGCCCCGAGCCCGAGCTCGATGGGGAAGAAACAAATGGGTCCGAGCCTGCGCTCACCTTCGATCCCTCCCGCATCCTGGTCGTATACGACGACATGGATCTGGACCTGGGCCGCCTTCGACTGCGGCCCCATGGGGGACACGGTGGGCAAAACGGCATGCGCTCCATCATCGAACACCTGGGTACGAATCGTTTCCCCCGCCTTCGGGTGGGGATCGGGAGCCCGGGAACCGACGCGGTGCGTCATGTGCTGGAAACGTTTCCTCCCGCCCAGCGGGTGGAGGCAGAGATTTCCGTTGCAGAATCAGCCGAGGCTATCCTCGACTGGCTCGGCGACGGGGATTTTGAAAGGTGCATGACGCGGTTCCACAGCCGCTGGAATCGGGAGTCTTGAGGACTGTCCTCAAACCCTGCAGAACCGCCTTTACAGCAAAGGAGACCTGACTTGTCACAAATCTATGAAAGCATGATCCTCCTCTCGAACCAGGTGGTTCGCGAGGACTGGCGCAAAGCCAAAGCCCTGGTGGGGGGATTCCTCACCAAGCACGGAGCTTCTATTAAGAGCCTTCGTCGCTACGAAGAGCGCCGTTTGTCCTACCCGATGGCTGGCAACCTGCGTGCGACCTACTACCTCGCCTACTTCGAAATCCCCGGGGACTCGATCCCGCAGCTGCGCCGTGAGTTTGAACTTTCGGAAGTCGTGCTGCGCAACCTGATCTTGGCCGTGGATGAGATGCCCGAAGAGGAGCTCGCCCTGGCAGCCCTCGAGGACGACGCCGAGTACACCGTGCCCGCGCCGCCCGCCGACGATGCTCCCACCGAAGAGGAACTCGCAGCGGAAGCCGCTGAGCGTGAAGCCGAGGCGGAAGCCGAAGCCGCCCGCGCCGCCAAGGAAGAGTCTTCCGAATCTACCGATGGCGAAGGCGACTCTGACGCAGCCACCGAAGAAACCAAAACCGAGGCGGAAGCCCCCAAGGAGGCCTAATCATGTCCAACAACAAGAAAGAGCGCCCCGTTATCGGCTCCCGCAACTGCGACGACCCGATCATCAATTACAAGAACATCGAGTACCTCGAGAAGTTCCTGACCCCTCAAGGACAGATCCTGTCCCGCCGTCGCTCCGGTTTCTGCTCGCAGTGCCAGCGCCAGCTCAAGAAGGCGATCAAGAACGCACGTCACCTGGGCATGCTGCCCTTCGTCCACTA
>JARGOW010000187.1 GCA_029212955.1 Planctomycetota bacterium
CACGGACTTTTTCCGCTAACAAGTCGCCCAGAGCCCCTGTTCCCGAGAGTTGGGGGTTCCCGTGCTCATCCACCGAAGTGCTGGCCTGAATCAGTTGGCCCTCAACGTCATGGATTCCCTCGGACACCGCCACCACGCAGCGACCATGGATTTTCATGACATCCGCAACCTGGTCCTGGAAGGCTTCCATGCAAAAGCTCCTTTCGGGCAAGTAGATCAGGTGCGGACCCGCACCGTGGCCGTCACGCGCCAGGGCCGAAGCCGCGGTGAGCCAGCCGGCGTGCCGCCCCATGACCACGTTGATCTTGACGCCGCCCAAGCTTCGATTGTCCTCATTGTCGCCGAGAAAGGCCTGGGCCACAAACTTGGCCGCGGAAGCGTAACCAGGGCAGTGATCGGTCACCATCAGGTCGTTGTCGATGGTCTTGGGCACGTGGAACAATTTGAGGTCGTACTTGCGCGCCACCGCCGCCCGGTTGAGCAGGTATGCGGTTTCGGCCGAATCATTGCCTCCGATGTAGAAGAAGAAGCGCACATTGTGGGCTTCCATCACATCCAGAATGCGTTCGCATTGTTCCTCGGTGGGCTTTTTTCGTACCGATCGAAGGGCCGCACAGGGGGTCCGCGCCACGGCGTCCAAGTCCGCGGGGCTCTCCAGCCCCAGGTTGATCAGGTCCTCGTCCAAGATCCCCTGCACACCTCGGATGGCCCCAAACACGCTCCCGATCCCGGGGGCGGCGATGCAGGCCTCCACCACTCCGACCAGGCTCTGATTGATGACGGCCGTGGGGCCCCCCGACTGCCCGACCAGGGCGTTTCCGATGCTTTGACTCATGGCGTGTTCCTCCGGGACTAGGACGGTCCCTTCACGGGGGCAAAATTAGCCGCAATGGGACTGCCAGCATAGCTTTCGCCCCCGAACCCGTCATTTTCTGGGGCAATCCCAGGCCCCGGGCGAGAAGTCACTCGCAAAAATCAGCCGGGCCTTGCACTGGCACTTGGAATTGCTAATCTCGTCGCCCCACAGGCAGCCTTTCGAGGATGCCCGCGTGAGCCCTCCCGGCCGTCCTGGCCTGTCTACCGGCTCATTGGAGACGTGGAAACCCAAAATGCCCGGGTGGCGGAATTGGTAGACGCGCCAGACTAAGGATCTGGTGGGATAATACCCATGCTGGTTCAATTCCAGTCCCGGGCACCATTGGGTTCCCCTCCTCAGAATGCTCTCCCGCAAACGCTTGGGATCGAGCTTGAGTTGAGAATGGCTTGCGCCGGAGCGACCTGCGCAAATCGGTGGCTGCAATGCGTGCATGGATCCATCTGCTGGCTCCCCCAATCACGACGGGGAGTATTGGCCGCGGATTGGGGTCGGCTTGCCAATACAGGGGCCGCGCCCATGCCTTCTTTCCCCCGGTAGGAACTGGGTAAGCGCCCGCCAATGTGGGTCACATTGTTCCCTGGCGAACTAGTGTGTTCGTGCAAGAACCCGATTCGCTTCCTGTGCCTCCGCCAGCCCCTGACCCACGGTCCCATCCCATGCAACTCCTCCCCCGCTTGTTCACCTTGCTCGTCCTGAGCTCCGCCGCTGTCGCCCAAATCAATAGCGTGCCCCTTTCGATCAGCCCGCTCACCAAAATCGAGCAAAGTGTGGGCATCTCAAAGTTCACCATTCAGTACTCCAGCCCGGGCGTCAAAAATCGCAAGGTGTTCGGAGACTTGGAACCCTTCGGACGCATTTGGCGAACTGGGGCCAATGCCTCCACAAAGGTCACATCCACCCACGATTTCACCTTTGGAGATGTGCGGGTCGAAGCTGGCACCTATGCGCTTTACTCGATCCCTGACAAGAAGGCCTGGACCCTCATCCTTAGTAGGGATACCGCACTTTGGGGCACCGCTGGCTACGACCCAAAGAACGACGCGGCCCGGGTGCAGGTTCAGCCTATCAAGCTCAAGGATTCCCATGAATCCCTGACGATCGCCCTTCAGCGATTCCAGGCGGATCGCGCCGAATTGTATATCCAGTGGGACAAGACCAAGGTTGTTGTCCCCATAGTCTTTGACACGGAGAAGCAAATGCTCGCGAGTATCGACGAACGGGTACGGTCAGCCAAAGGCAAGGTGAACCCCGCGGAACTCTACGGCGCGGGCATGTACATGTACGACCGTTTCCAAACCACCGGAAGCAAGGAAGCCTTGGCCGAAGCGCTCACCTGGG
The DNA here is from genome assembly GCA_029212955.1 of Planctomycetota bacterium. GTDB lineage: Bacteria > Planctomycetota > UBA1135 > UBA1135 > NORP259. The sequence goes on from JARGOW010000187.1 coordinate 2,216, forward strand.
TGGGCCAAGCCGCGGATGCCAACCCCAACGCTTACTGGCAAATGTACTTCAAAGCAGAAATTGCCCTGGCTGCTGGGGATCACCCCATGGCGAAGACCGCTGCCAACCAAGCTCTCAAGAAAGCGAAGGCTGCTGGGGCGAACGACTTCGGTTACACCGCCAAAATCAAACTGTTGCTCAAGGGTATCCAGTAGCCACCGACCCAGGCGGCGTGGTTCCGCGCGGAAGGGTTGGCCTCGTGATCCTGAGGGTCGGAGGCCAACCCTTCTGGCCTATCTCTACTGGCAAATGCCTTCGCCCATTCGAGCGGCACGGAATCACGACCCCCCCCGCGGGCTTGGAATGTGCGCGTGGATTTTGGAACACTAGGTGCTCGAACTGGCTGCGCGGCCCATGCCATCCAACCGGGACCTTTTGCACGCGGACTCGAAAGCGCGCCGAGTCAGGGCGATCGGATTCCGCGCGCTCCGGCCCGCCATAAAAAAAGACTCCCCGCACACTCGGTACGGGGAGTCAAAGGCGTCCGGATCTGGGGATTCGACCGCGTGGGAGCCAGTTGCGCCTCCAAGGGGGCCTTGGAAGGCGGGGGCTGTCAGTGGCTGGCGGCCTGCAAGGCCGCGTCGATCCGCCCCTGGTCTCCCGATTGGAACGCCTCGATCAGGAGCTTCTCATTCATGCGAGCTTGTTCGAGCCACCGCTCTTTCTCCTGCTCGGTAGGACCCATTTGGCGAGACTCCGTCGCGCCTTGCTGTGTGCCTCCCAAGGATCGTTTGGGAGCACGGATTTCCCGCTGGGACAAATCGACCATGGGCTCGTCACCCACGCCGAGCGCAAGGTCCGGCTGGGCGACTCGGGCCCCAGCATCGCCCGGCAGTCCCTGGGCTGCCAAGGGCTGTCGGTCTTCCATGGCACCCGATGAGCTCAACATGTAAGCGGTCACAGCAGCCACGGCGAGAACAAAGCTTGTGGTTCGTATCACGGCAAAGACCTAGCGAATGCGGAGGAGTTGGCCACGAACCTCACCGGCGGGGTGCGCCGTGGAGTGCATGTTGATGTAGACCTCGTTCGAGTCGATCCGGCGCACCAGTTCGTCCAAGGGGAAGTCGGCCAGAGGACCCTGCAAGTCACCGGTACGCAGCTCAGCAACAAATAGATCGGAACCGCCCATGGGGTTCGAGGGTGCGGGCAGCACATTGGCAATGACCGGACCATTCTGCCCGGGCGCGCCCAGGTGCAAGTGGGTGGCGACAATGTCCTGCAAGCCGATAGTCTGAACGATCAGAACCATGCGGGTTCCTTCGTCCAACAGCAAAGTGCTAGAGATACCAAAGGCGCTGCTGCCCGAGTCGGGAACGGAATTGAATCCGGCGATGCGGGACTGGAACAGTCCAAACTCGGTCACTGCGGGCGCCGCGCGGAATCCGACGCGAACGAACGGGTACCCCGAGATGTTAAACTGCCCATCGCGGAAACGCGGGTCGTCCAGGATGCCGTTGGAGCCAGGAGCGTTAAACCCGGGATGGGTCGAAACCGGAAGCATGGTCGTCACGCCCGTATTGGGGGCCGCTTGGCCGAAGAATGCCGTGTTCATGGGCAATTCATCGTTCTCTTCGGTGCCCGCATCGTTGACTCCCTGGGGTCCGCTGACAAAGAAGTCCGCCCCCATGAAGTTCCCCATGGAATCGAACATAGAGTGGGCCATGGGGTCGCCGTTCGCAATGAAGGCATCGTTGCTGGGGAGCACCATCGACGCGTAGGAGAAGTAGCGGTCCATGGGATTGTTGGAGTCCAACAGGAAAGTTCCGGTGGCCTTGTCGCCCGGTGCGATCGGACCGTTCGGACCAGGCATCGTGGACTGGAGCCGGCCCGCGTTGAGGGTCGTAAAGTCCGCTGAGATCGGTCCCGTGTTGCCGTCCTCAGCCAGGCTTTCGATGGCTAAGCTGCCTTGGATCGGGAGGCTGTTGGCCATGGCCCCCCCGTCGTAGGAGTCGAACCCACCATCGTGGAAGCCGACCCAAAAGGGGGTTTGGAAGGTTCCGTTGGACGGCGCTAGGTTTTCGATGACCACGTTGACGCGGGTTTCCTGGGCCGCCAAGGCGACGCTGGATAGGAGGGCGATTGAGGGGAGAAGGAGAAGTTGCTTCATGGAGGGGGGATGTGGGGTAAATGGGTCGGAATGTGCGGCTTGGGGCGCCACGCTGACGCCAGGAGAGCCTTAGCAGGCCCTGGTACTAGGCGCCCAACATTGCGTGACGAGCAAAAAACGCACCGACTTGTTGCGTTTTTTGCAACAATCGAGCTATGGAACGACTTCGCGACATCTCACGGTTTTGGAATTGGCTCCCCGCCTTTCGAGCGGTAGGAGAAACCTCCCACCTTCGGTCGGCCGCAGAGGCCCTCCATCTCAGCCCCTCGGCCCTCTCACGTTCGATCAAGCAGCTCGAGCAAAGCCTGGGTCGGGACCTGTTCCGCAGAACCAACCGGCGCTTGGAACTCACCAGTGAGGGCCAGCAACTTTTGACCGTTCTACGCGATGCCATGCGCATGGTCCACGAGGCCAGCGTGTCCATTGGGGATGAAACCCTGCGTGGCAATCTCCAGATCGCGAGCGAGGGAGTGGCCACCTCCGGCTGGGTTCTCCCTGCCACCCTGCAAATGCGCGAACAGCATCCCGAGCTCAACCTGGAACTGAGCACGGACCTCAGCGATGTCATCCAACGCTTGTTGTCGGGCCAACTCGACATCGTGTTCTTAAGCAAACGAATCAGTCACGAGCGGCTGCGAACGGTCGAACTCGGCCAGGCTAGTGCGGGTGTCTACTGCAGTTCCATCCACCCCCTGCACGGCAAGCGGAACGTGACGCTGGAGCAGGTTCTCGGGCATGACTTCGTGGCGCCTGGACCCGATGAAGCCGGGGCCCCCATCGACGGTTGGCCGCAAACCTTGGCACGCAAAGTGGCCCTGCAATTGGACAGCATGCTGTTGGGTTGTGAAGCCTGCTTCGCCAGACCGTTTCTCATCGTGCTCCCGGAGCTCGTCGCGGAGAATCTGGGTCGCGGGAAGCTCCGACGCCTGCCCATCGACATCATCCCTGCCGCCCCCATCTACTCGACCTTGCGACCGTCCTTGGGAGAAACCAGTGCGGCAGAAGTATTGATGGAAGTGGTTTCGCGGCAGATTTTGAAAACCGGGCGATCTTGAACCCAGTTGTGACAAGTGGACCCACGCGCGGTTTCCACTGCCCTTAATGCGAAAAGCGCCGGGCACCCTTTTGGGCGTCCGGCGCGACATTTTTTTGGGGGGGGCACTATTCCTGGGCCGACATGGGCACATTCGCGCGCAGGGCTAGGCGGAAGGACTTGGGGTCCAACTTGAGCATGAAGAGGAAGTTCGAAAGACTCTCCATGTACTCGATCTCGCGTTCCTTTTGGGCCACCAGTCGGGGGACGTTGTCGGCGATGAGTTGATCGCCCCAGGCGGTCAACCGCGCGTCGACTTCCTCCTGCACCGCATCCACGTCTGCCGGGGCGAGGGATCCGATGCTGCGGCCATTGAAGGACTCCTTGAGCACGGCGCGCTCGGTGCGCTTACGCTCCTGGCGCCAGTCGATGTCGCTTCCGGCGTTGTCCCGGGCCCACTGGCGCGCCATCTTGCGCAGGGTGGGTGCGGCTTTGCGCGGGTTGAACCAAACCATGAGGTTGGCCGAATCTAGCGCGTTCTCCGCCTGGATGCGGAATTCAGGCAGCTCGGAAAGTCGGGGATAGCCGCGACTCTCGCCCTGGTAGTACGTCTGGCGAATCGTCGAAAACATGCGCTCGTGGTTCGTGATCCAGAAGTGACCTTGATCCGTGATCATGGTGGCCATCATGCCCGTGCCGGGGATGAAGGGCGACCAAAACTCTCGGGTGGGAAAACCCTCCGAGTCAAACACGTAGTAACCCGTGTCGTTGGGGTTGGCCGAATCGTAGCCCTGGAGTCCGAACTTCTCCGGGTTGCGCCCGATCATATCGCGGATGTCGTCCAGCTTGGAATGGCTGGATTCCCCATCGGTCCAAGTGACCAGGGTGATGGCGAAAACGGGTTGACCATCGGTTTCCGCGGGGAATTCTTGGCCCGCATTGTTCTTGGCCACCACACCGCCGTAATCGTTTTCACGCACGATGAGCGCCAGGCGGTTGCGCAGGGAATCGCCGAGGGCATCGAGCAGCTCGTCCAGGTTCTTGTAGTGCCCGGTGCTTTTGATGGCGTCTTCGAAGTTGGCGCGCATGGCGGGCTCCACCGAGGCGAAGACCTCGCGCAGAAGATCCGTGACGGGGCCGTGCATGTAAGCGAACAAAACGCAATCGGCCGGGGCCATGCGTGCCGCGTCCCGCAGCATTTTGGAACGATCGAATCCATTGACCCGGTACAACCGGGATTGGAACGGGGTCACGCTCTCGGACGAGAAGGCTCCGGACAGGTCCACTTTCAGTCCCTGCTCAAAGCGCAGCAAGCCCAACACATCCTGGCAGGAGGAGGCCTGGATCAGACGCCCCATGAACGCCTGACTAAAGCGCGGACTCTTGGTGTCGGGCCAGGGGCCGTCCACGCCGAAAGCGGTGAGCGCCTTGCCCACGTCGAGCTTGACTTGCACGCCCTTGGAATCGGTGCGCACCTCCACTTTCTTGATCTGATCGTTGTAGGGTGCGCTGAGCGCCAGGGAGTTTTGCCCCCCCACATCGCGCAGGTGCGGAGCCTTGGCCACCAGAGCCCGGTCGTTTCCGAGCACGACCACATCTTGGATGCGCGTCACAAACACGGGGGATTTGAGGGTCCCGCCGGTCACACTGTAGATGCCATCGTCGCTGGTCACCGTGTACTCCACTCCGGTGCCCTTCTTGAGCAGTCCGGGGTAACCCAACATGGCCACTCCCATTTTGCCGGGCCATGTCACGCGGCCGGAGACCATCCACTTGGCACGGTCCAAGCCCTTGCCCGCGAAGTGGCCGGAGATC
>JARGOW010000188.1 GCA_029212955.1 Planctomycetota bacterium
GGCATCGGTTAGGAGCCCATGTGCATCGTCTCCCGTTTTGTTTTGGAGGCGCATGGACAGGGCGACCCGGTACCGGGACCGGTCGGCGTGGAACCGCAGGTGCACATGGCTCGGCAGGTGGGCCAGGGCTTGTTCTTGAAGTTCCAGGGCCTTGCGTTCCATGCGCTCCGCCGCTGCGAACTTTTCACGGTTTCGTGCAATGCTCCCGAGATTGTTCCAGTTGGTGGCGGTGAGAATTTGTATGAGCGGCGCGGAGGGTAGTTTCTCCAGGATCGCGTTCGATTCGAGTGAGGCTTCTTCCCCCTGGTCCGTGCGCCCTGATTCGATGAGCGCAGCGGCGTGGTTGCCCAGTACGCGGGCCAGCTCGCGTTGGGCCATGGAAGGTTCGGGTGCCAGCTCGATCCAATTCCGTAGGGCCCGGGTGGCTTCCAATCCCCGCTCGACGCCCAGCTGAGGGTCGCCGCTGGCGATGGCCGATTCCATAAGGGCTGCCCAGATGCCCGAGCGGCGTAGCGCCAATGGGGCATCGTCGTCGGCCTGCTGTGCAAGTTGAGCGATGAGGTTGGGCCCCATGGCTTCGATGGCCTCGAAGTCGCCCTGCGAATGGGCCAGCAACATGCGGGTGTATTGAATCCGTGCGGCGAGGTTGGCCGAGGGGGAAGTTTCCATGGCATCCAGTCGCCCCAAAAAGTGATCTGCGCGTTCGAGGTCCCCAACTCGTGAATACACAGCCACCAATCCGATCCAAGCCTTGGCCTGGACCCTGGAGATTTGCTCCCGGAATTCGGAGGAGTCCTGGGAGGTAAGGGTCGAATGGAGCCGCTCGCAAAGCTGGCTGCCCGATTCCAACAGCTCTGCCCGTGCCAGGTCCAAACGCGGTTGGCCCTTGAGACCATCGGAGCCGAGATGCACCAGCATGCTTTCTATTCCTCTGAGCGCGAAGCTCAAATGCTGCCCCGCAAGCTGGTTGGCCTCCTGGATGTGGAGTGCCTGGTTCAGCCTTGCGTACTGAAACGCGGTGGGCACGGCGACGAGAAGAGCGATGAACCCAAGGACGAGTCCAGCAGCCTTGGTGTTCTGCCGCAGCCACCTTCGGGTCACGCGAATCCACCCGTCCGGTCGAATGGAGATGGCCCTTCCCTCGATGACCGCCTCCAAGTCCCTGGCGAAGTCCCCGCTGGTCCGGTATCGATTCCCGGGTTCCATGGCTGTGGCGTGGGACAAGACCGCCTTCAAATCCTTCGGTAGCTTTCGATCCAGGGGGCTCAACAGGCCCTGGTCGATGGCGGAGATCCGCGGAGCTTGACCCGTGCTGTCACCATAGGCGGAGGAGAGGGATACCAGCTCGCGGGCGATGACGCCCAGGGAGTAGAGGTCGCTGACATGGGTGGAGCCCTTTCCCTGAAGTTCCTCCGGAGCGCTGTAGGCCACGTTTCCGGAGGTCGAGGAAACGGATAACTGGGATTCGCCCGCGGGTCCCTGTTCCTCGGCCACTCCAAAGTCACACAGTAGGGCCCGGCCCTCACGGGAGAGCAGAATGTTGCTCGGTTTGAGGTCGTGATGGATGACGCCGCAGCGATGGGCATGGTCCAGGGCCCGGGCCAGCTGGGCGATGATGGAGGCGGCGACTTTCCACCAGGGAGTTCCTCCAGGCCAGGGCAGGTCGCTGGCTGGCAAGGCTCGGGCCAATGCGTCCAGGCCTCCGGGAGTGGCGGCTTCACCCATGCTTCGAATGACATGGGCAAGGTCGCATCCATCGACCCTTTCCATGACGAGCACGGGGATTCCATCGAGCAGTCCGTGGCACAAAACGGGCACGATATTGGGATGGGCGACCCGGGCCAGAACTTCGGATTCGGTGGCAAAGCGCCGATGATCCACGCGCCCACCCAGGGCATGCAGGCGTTTGACCGCCACTTCGCGCTGCAGGCCGATTTGAAATCCCTCGACCACGGTTCCCGCACTGCCGCGCCCTAGGGGTTTCCCCAGCCGCAGATCTCCGTCCAAATTCTGAAGGGGTCGATCGGGTTCGTTGTGGGTGGACATTACTGGAAAATCCCTTCGAGGTCCTGGAGGCTATCGACGCGGTCCGCGAGCCAAGTGGAAGTGGGCAGGGCCACCTGCAACTCGGCACAGAGTTCTCCGGCGGTCCGGTGCCAAATTTGGAAAGCTGCGGCGTCGTCGGTACTGGCCGCATGGGAGGCGAGCGCAACCATGAGCTCGACCAGGGTCGCATCCACGTCCAAGCTTCGAGCGGATCCAGCACGCAATTGTTCCAGTTCCTTCACCAGCAAGTTGGCTTTCGGTGCGAATTCCTCGTTCGTGGATCCGGTTAGGTTTCCAGCCAGTAGATCCTGCGCCCGCTGGATCGCTTGGCGATCCGTTGACTGGGCTTTGACCGTGTCGTTGGGAGACTCTTGGCTTGCTCCGCTACTCTGGCGCTGACTACCAACGTGGCTTTCGATTTCGGACAGCTCGGACAAGACCCCCGTTCGCAGGTATTCCAGCGGGGTACCGTTGATGATGTCGGTGCTGGGCAGCGCCGCTCGAATGCTGGCGGTCGTGTCCAGGGCCAACTGCAGCCGGAGGGTGGAGGCGTGGTTCGAATCGGCCACGCGTTCCGCGGAGCGCGCACGCATGGCCATCACCGCAGCGGGCAAGGCAATCAGGAGCAAGATCGCCACGGCCAGGCCGGATGTGCTCCAGGGTTGAGCCCGCCAGCGCGATCGGATGGTGGCGAAGGGGCTGTCCCCGTGGGGGATCGGTGGATAGCCAGCGAGGGAGCGCGCCAGGTCCTGGGCGAAGGCTTCCGCCGACGGTGTTCTCCGCAAAGGGTCGTAGCGCATGGCACGCACCGCAGACTCGGCGATGGGGGCGGGTACGGTGCGGTGGATCTTCTCGATGCCCTCGAAGCGACCCCTTGTAATCAAGCGCAGCAGCTCCGCCTCGCTACCCGCCCTGAATGGGAGTCGCAGGGTAAGCACCTCGTACATGACCACGCCCAATGAATACACATCGGCCAGTTCGGTGGCGGCAGATTCCGTTTCCACGTGTTCCGGGGCCGTGTACGGAAGGGAACCTAGACGGCTGCCCGTGGCCGTCATGGTGGCACTCGTGTCCAATTGTGCAAGTCCGAAATCGATCAGGAGCACGCGTCCCGAGGGGGTGACCATGATGTTGGACGCCTTCACATCCCGGTGCAACACGCCCGATCGGTGGGCTTGTGCGAGGCCTTCTGCAGCCTCCATGCAGATTCGGGCCACCACGTGGGCCCAGTTTCCATCGAATAGGTCGCTCTGTTCGGTAGGGGGCTCGGATTCACTCAAACGACAAACGATGCGGTGGAAGTCGTCCCCGCTCAAGCCGTCGGTGGTGATGGACCCGGGCCCGGTCAATACCTCGTCGATCACCTGGGCGAGGGTGCAGCCATGGACCCGTTCCATGGCGATGTAAGGCAATCCCGCAGCCGAACCCACCTGGTAGACCCGGGCGATCGAGGGGTGCTGCAAGCGCGCAATAGCCTGACCTTCCCGCGCGAATCGAGCCTGCACGGCGGGTCGGATACTAAATTGGGGACGGATCAGTTTGATCGCGACGAGCCGATTGACGCTCGGGTCGTGGGCTTCGAACACCAGGCCCATTCCGCCCTCGCCCAGGGGCTTGCCCAATTCGAAGGGGCCCACATGGGTTGGGATTTCAACCGCCGGTTCCATGGGCCCTGGCATGAGGCCCGCCGCCTGCAAGGCCAACAGTCTCGAACGCAATTCCCCTTCGAATTCGGGATGCTTGGAAGCGGCCTCGTCGATGGCCGCAGCCCCTTCGCTTTCCATCCGCTCCAAGGTCTCAAAGACCAGGGCTTCGACCGGATCTTCATCCTGTGGCTCTGAAGGGGTAGGAGGGGTCATGGGGCCTATTCTGGCAAAGTTTCGGACGGGGTATCCTGTCTTTCCGCGGGAGGCCGCGGTGGGCCGTGCGTTGTGGAGAAGTCTCGGATTGGTTGGACAGGTGGGCGTCCCGCTATTGCGCGCCCTATTTTACGGTGAATATGGGAGACTGTCGGGCATGCAAGGCCAAGGGAATGGGGAATATGAGTCCATGGAGGATGGCCCGTTGGGTGAAGCGGCTGCCGCCGGAGACCGGCGGGCCGTGGAAACCCTATTGGAGCGCCACCATACGGAACTGCATGCCTTCATCCGGCTCCGCTACGGAAAGTTATTGAGTGGTCGTGAGTCGAGCATCGATCTGGTTCAATCGGTTTGTCGGGAAGTCCTAGAGCAGGCGGACCGGTTTCAGTGGGCGGCCGACAATGGGTTTCGACGATGGCTATTCACAACCGCGCTACGGAAGATCAACGATAGACGGGCGTACTACCTGGCAGGCAAACGCGATGTTTTTCGGGAGATCCCAGAGAGCGTGGGGGATGAGGACGGCGAAAGCGCGAGCTTGATGCAGCACTACAGGACGTTCTCTACCCCGAGCCGGGTGGCGAGCCACCGGGAGGAGGTCGAGCGCATCGAAGCGGCCTTCGACCTTCTCACAGAAGAGCAGCGTGAGGTTGTGACCCTGGCCCACCTGGCGGACTTGCCCCGTGCGGACATCGCCGCACAACTGGGCAAGACCGAGGGCGCCGTGCGCGTGATTTTGCACCGCGCCCTGGCCAAGCTGTCCTCGAACCTGACTTCCTAATCGAATGTAACCTCCACGGCGTTGGTGAAGTTGGATTGAGCCCCGTTGTCCCGGAACCAACTTTGGAAGTACCAAGTTTCGCCGGGTTGGGCAGAAACGATTCCGCCAGGGGAGGGCATGGCTGTGGAGTCCACGTTTACAGAGTAGGTTTGGCCGGTGCCACTAAAGAGGATCTCGCCAGCACGATTGAAGCGTCCGACGGCGCCCTGTATGCAAAGATGCCCTTCGCTGCCGCCGGGGTTCAGGATGAATCCGGCCTGGGTCCCAACGAGGAAGAAGCCAAACACATTCGGGGGTAGGTCGGAGGCCACAAGATCCATGGTGGACGAAGGAACCACGTGGCTGTAGGCCACGTTCATCCAGGCGGCTTCGCCGCTTGAGTTGACCTCGGCCGCACAATATTGTGAGCCCCTTGCCAGGTCCAGATCCGCATTGATCTCCGCCCCCGATACTTGTGGATCGCCGGCGGCATCCTCGGCAATCCAAACGGGCAGGAATGTGGCGTTCTGGTGGGAATTGCCTCCGTCGTAAGCGGATGCGACCGCTATGACCGCCGGCGCCTGGTGGGAGATGCCTAAGGAACCGTTCCTGAAGTGGAGTCCCGTGCGCAATTCACCCCCATCGTGGACCGCATTGATGCCCGTGAAGTGAATCTGGCGGTCACCGTTGGGCGACTCCGTTTGGAAGGTGAGGTTGAAGTCCCGGTCGCCATTGGCCAGCTTTGGATTCCTGTGGTCCAAGTCCACATCCAGGTTGCGCATGGTGTGCACATTGCGCGCATTGTCTGCGGATCCATCCCGCGCAATCACCGTGAAGATTTTGTAGACCGAGCCAACACGGCGCTCGAAGGCAACCATCCAGTAGAAATCACCATTGTATGTGTAGTGGCTTGAGGATGAAGAAACATCGGGGTGGATGGAGTCGCTGAAGGTATAGACGTTGAACTGGTTGTGTCCGACCATCGAGCCATCGTATTCGATCACTTGGGCGCGCAGATTGCGATCGTCGGGGCCCACTTCACGCTCCCAGACGATCATGTATTCGTTTTTTGTGATGGCATATCCTCGAGCACCCGAGGATTTTGAAATGGTAGGCGACGTGTCATAATCTCCCACATCCCCATCGATGACAATGCGTCCGCCGGTCAAAGAACCATTGGAGTTGACGGCCTGCGCCACAATATCGAAGTCCTGGTTGATTGAATCCGACTCTTGCCACACGACCATGTAGTCGTAAGACGTGGCGCTGTCCCGGCCCCAGCCGCCCACATCGACGGTTTCGGCGCCCACTCCGCTAATTTGGAATGGAAGGCCACGGACCCCTGTGCTTGCCATGCGGGTGCGCCCCCAGACCCGCCTGGAACCAATCGTATTTCCGACCACAGAAACGCACAGGAACTGGCCTTCGTCGTAATTGGACGCACTGCGCGGCATTCCCCAACTCGCGCTGGTGATATCGATCGAGGACGTGGCCACCACCGTATCGATGCTCGGGTTGTAATCCACAACGATGACATCGGAATCGAAAGCGCTTTGGAGTTCGGAGTACACGATCGAAGAGATCGAACTGGTCGAGTCATAGGACACGTCCAAATCGATCTGACGACGGGTGTTGTTGGTGATGGGGAATGTCGTGATGACCGGATCGACCGTGAGGGGGAGTTCCGATTTGCCCACAAAGTCGCGGGGAACGGAGATACGAATCCCGTTCTCGGTGAGGGTTTGCTCGAGTTCGACCGTCATGCCGGAAGCATCGACGGCGAATGCTCGGCCATAGTGAACCGTGCCGAGTTCGTTGCAGTAGTCAAAGCCGCCCCGGGGGGAAAACTGCGGAACCAATTCGGTTTTGACGGTCAGGTCGAGCACGAGCTCACCCCGATTCGGGAGGCTCTGGAATACGAAGGTTTGCTCGACGGTGTCCTTCGTCAAATGGTAGACCTCCTGCACCGAACCCCGATCGAGTTGAACCGTGGAGCCGGTCCGCGAGCGTGTGCGTTGCCCCAGTTCGATGGTTTGGCCTGCGCTTGAAACCGACTCCAAATCGAATTCGACCGGATAGTTCTTGGGCGCGTCCGATCCAAAGAAGGGGATGTAGGTCAGCCCTTCCAGCCCGAAGGAGGCCTTCCATTGGGGGCCTCGGGCCCAGGTGCGACCATCTCCGGGTTCATCGAGCAGAAGGGAGGGGGCCAGGCTCTCCAGTGCGCCAACGGGCAGGGCGGCGGCCTGAGGGGAGGTGGCTGAACCCAAGTCTGAAGGGACCTGCGGCGTGGAAGCGGCCCACAGGGGGGCATGGAGTGAGGTCAGTGCTACGAGCGTAGCCAGCGCGAGGAATTGTTTCATGGGGCGGAGGACTGGGTTGGATGCGGTACCCCATTCACATCCGCAGGATCCGAATTCCGTTACCCGGTTCTTCGGAATTCCCTGTGGGGCTTCTAGGAAGGCCCCAATCGAACCTTTCCAGGGGAGTGGGACCAAAACGTGGGCCCTGGCGAATGCCCGCAGGGGTCCAGTAAGAACAGGG
>JARGOW010000189.1:0-2843 GCA_029212955.1 Planctomycetota bacterium
CGGCGGCTTTGATCATCCAACCAAAGTCGCTTGCCGGGCTATCAAGCATGGCTTGAACCTCGGCCTGGAGTCCCACGTCGTCCAAACTGAACAGGCCCGTGGAGTTGATGGCGACCGTCGCAGAGGGGGTCGCGAAAAAATCGCCACCCTGCATCCCTGAGGGCCAGTTGGTGCTCGGGAAGAAACTATGGACCCAAGTGGCGTCGCCTGCGGCTGACGGTCCGCCCGACCCGCTTCCGGAAGAGGCGCCCTCGCCCCAGTCCGCAAGCATGCGGTGGGATCCATAGGTGTCGGGCGAGGATCCAGGGGGGACTTGGGTGCAGTTGAAATCGATCTGGGCTCCGACGATCGTGGCTCCAGCAGGAATTGTGGCAGCCACGTCAAAAGAGACCAAGTAGCGGCGAATGCTTCCACCGGCGTTGGCTCCGGTGAAGCCCGTTGCGCCGGCTCCGTTGCTGTTGGACCCTGTGCTCGATTGATACAAGGTGTTGTCCATGGTCGCCTGGAGGGTGACCGTGGTTTGGCTCTGGGCCGAATCCGCCGTTGCGAAGAGCAGGGCGGGTGCGATGGCGAATGCCAGGGGGAGTGAGAGTTTCATTGTGGGCAAGCGGGGTGTTGAGGACCCATTGCTGGAGTCCAGAAGGAGGAATGCGAAGGGGAGAGGGCGTAAAAGTTAGATTCGGCCAGCGCACAGCGTTTCAGCCGATGTCCTGTTGGTCGAAGGGGGTGGAGCAAAGGTTTCATCCATTTGCGCCATTGGCGTGGGCCTTACATGAATCGAGCCCAAAATGCAGGGCTAGCTTCCAGGGGGGCTTTTCTAGGGGAATACCACCGAGATGCCGCTGGAGAAGTTCGAGTGACCCGGCCCGGCCAGGGTGTCCCGGTACCAGCATTGGAATTGATAGGTGTCACCAGACATGATGGTCGTCATGGGCAAGCCCGCGATTTCGACCTCGGAGGGAACGTCAAATCCATATCCGGAAACGCCTCCGGTTCCGACCAGGTTTTCCAGTTCTCCAACCGCGTCAAAGAGTCCGATTGAGTTTCGATTGGTTCCAAAAACGTTGTAGCGGCCGAAGGAAGCGCCAGGGATGCCGACCAGGCAAAACTGACCATCGCCCACGGGGATACCGGGCGAAGCATTCAGATTGCCAACCAAAAGGTACCCAAGCATGCGCGAGCCGTCCGCCAAGGGAAGGGGACCACCGGAAACATTCAAGTGCAGGTCGCTTCCCACTCCGGACCCGAAGTTTCCTGAGAGACTCGCAGGCACGCCGGAGGAATTGACGTTGGCCGGATCACACATGACGGTGACGGGAGTGGGGATCGTGTAGTCAACCACCAACACGGGGCGTTGAGCCACCAAGCTAAACTCGCGGGCGGCGAAACCGCGCGCCGTTCGGTTGGAGCCCGAGTCGCACAAAATCATCCAACCAAAATTGGCAACCGGCGTGTCAAGAAAGCCCTGTACGTCGGAGATGAGTCCTGCGGAAGATATGGAATGCATTCCGACCGAATTCATGGCTGAGGATCCACTGGCTGCGGCGGAGAAATCTCCACCTGCATTGGTCCAGTTGGTACCCGGGAAGACCCGGTGGATCCATGTGGCGTCACCCGCTTGTGCCGGTGCGCCTTGCCCGAAACCGTTGGCAGGGCCTTCGCCCCATGAGACGTTCATAAGGTGCGCACCATAGTTTGCCGAAACCCCACTGGGAGGGAATTGAGCCACATGGAGTTCCAGACGTGCGTTCGTGATGGTGCTTCCCGCAGGAATAGCACCGGCTACGTCAAACTGGATCATGTAGCGACGCTCGTCGCCCTGGTTGTTTGTGCCCGTAAAGCCAAACTGACCAACCCCACTTGCGGTCATGCCGGTCGGGTCTTCATAAATGGAACTGTCCTGTTGAGCCAAGATGTTTGCCGTTTGGCCTAAGGAAAGCGACGCGGTTAGGGCGGTTGCGAGAAGGGCGAGGCCTATTCGAGTGGGTTGAAACATTGGGTTCAAAGTGGTTTGGATGGCGTGTAAGCCTGGGCAGCAGGCGAGGATGCAGAGCGGCGCATAGTGTTGCAAAAGTCGAGGGGCTCTGCAGGGAGGATCAACTTGGGGCACGGCAAACGGACCCCTGGGCCCCAGGGCAGCCTAACCGGGCATTGACGCGCTTCCGTTGGGATGGCGGGCAGCTGGGCAAATGCGCCACTTTCGATAGAATCCTTAAACCATGACACCCCCCGTTCAAACCGACCCCCGTGTGGACGCTTACATCCAAAAGGCCGCTCCCTTCGCCCAACCGATCCTGGAAAAGATCCGCGCTGGATTCCACGCGGGTTGTCCGGACCTGCAGGAGACCATCAAGTGGGGTGTGCCCTCATTCGAGCGGAACGGAATGTTGGGCGGTATGGCTGCCTTTAAGAAACACGTGAGCTTCGGTTTTTGGCGGGCTCCAGAGATGGAGGATACCGATGGCTTGCTTGGGGAAACTCGCAAATCCAGTCCCATGCGGATTCAGGCCAAAACCGTGGCGGATCTGCCCACCAAAAAGGTGCTCGTGTCCTATGTGAAGCAAGCTAAGAAACTGGACAACAAGGAAGGCTCTCCGGCACGCAAAGCCGTTCCCAAAAAGCCCACCCTCAAGGCACCCAAGTACATGCTCGACGCCATCGCCAAAAAGAAGGCCGCCAAGGAGTTCTGGGGAACCATGGCTCCGGGTTACAAGCGCGAGTACGTGGAGTGGATCACCGAAGCCAAACGCGAAGCCACCCGGGACAAGCGCTTGGTTCAAACGGTGGAGTGGCTGGCGGAGGGCAAGACCCGTCATTGGAAGTACAAGAACTGCTAAGCCATC
>JARGOW010000189.1:2853-7193 GCA_029212955.1 Planctomycetota bacterium
ATTCGTAACATCCGCCCCATTCTAGGCAGAGCGAATTGTGCGCCGGCCCTGGCGCTAAACGGTCGTGGAACCTTGGGGTTCGATTCGGTTGGGTAGCTGGATCAATCGCGCCCCCATGGCCTCTTCGACCTCTTCCGCGAAGCTTTCGTGGCAGGTGAACAGGACGACCTGTCGGGCCTTCGCAACCATTGTTAGAACCGCGTATAGGGATTCGCGGCGCGCACGGTCCCAGTGGACGAGGGCCTCATCGAGGATCAGGGGTAGCTTCTCGCGGCCTTCGTCCAGGTAATCCAAGGTGCCCAAACGGAGTGCTAGGTAAATCTGTTCCTGGGTTCCGCGGGAGAGGGGCTTGGCAACATCCACCAGCCCGTCTTCGACCGAATACACTTGCAGGGTCCCCTGGTCCGCTTGCCCGTCAGTGTCGGCGGGATAGGCCAGAGCGGTGTAGCGCCCCTGGGAGATGGCGCGCAGGTACTCGCCGGCTTTCTGCAGTACGTCGGGCTCATTCTGTTCCCGATAACTCGTCTCAGCACGCCGCAAAACCTGACCGAGTAACGCCAGTTGGTCGCGACTTTCCTTGGTTTCCTGGAGCTTGGCCTCGAGCTCGATCACGCTTTCCTCCGCCCTTGCCAAGTGGGCGACCTTGTCTGAATCCAAGCGTTGCTTGAGGCCTCCGATGCGCACGGATTGTTCCTTTGTGGATTCCTCGAGGGTTTCGATGGCGATGCGCAGTTCCTGGGGGTCACGGCCGGGAGTTTCGCCGTCCTTGGGAGGGCCACCCTCTTTGAAGTGCGGGCTTCCCTGCAATCGTTCCAAATCCTCTTCGGCTGAAATGCGCTTGCGACCCAGTTCGGTCCAGGCGGTGAACGCTTGGGTTAGATCGGCCATGTCGGGGAAAGCCGTGTTAAGTAAGGATTGAGCGGTTTGCAGTTTGCTTGCGCAGGACTCCCACTGGGGGTGAAGCAGCTTGTACTGGTTTTCAGCGGCCTGACGTTGATGCCCGTCTTCGCGGACCTCTTGCAAGGCTTGCTCCGCGCGCTTGAGGGCCTGGCGAAGTTCACTGGGAAGGGCGTCCATGTCTCCGGTCGGCGTGGACAAAGCTTTCGCCAGTTGACTCCAGTTGGTTTCTAGGGAGAGAAGGTCAGACTCCGCGTCCTTCTTGGCCTGCATGTGCGCCCGCGCCTCGGCCAAATGGCGTTGTCCATTGGCCAACTGGTCGGCCACACGGGTGAGAATTTGCGGAGTGCGGACGGTGTCTTCGTCGAGTCCGATGGCGGTGAGCAAGGCGAGTGACGTCTCGGGCAATTCCGGGCGAGGATCCACGTGGGTGGGTTTGGTGGGGCGCAAAAAACAAGCTAGGGCGAACCCGAACCCCGCGACCGTAGCGCTGAGTCCGGCGGCCAGGGGGCCGATCTGCAAACCTGTCAGAATCACGCCGGCGATGCCCACTCCGACACCACCCATCCATAGGGGCGAGGGGCCTCGTTCTTCAGATTCCAAGTCGAACTGCACTAAGTCCGCGTCCCATTGGTCCGCATCGGCTTGCAAAACGGCCAGGGGGAAGTTTGCCAATTGCTTGCGGGCTTCCCCGTTGGCACCCAAGCGGCGCAGCCCCTCGGTTAGGGAGTGTGTACTTTCCGTGAGCCCCTTTTGGGCGGTGTCACGATTGCGTAGGCACTCCTTGCGATCGGGGATTTGCGCGAGCACGGTCTCGATGGCGGCTTCCCGATCCAAGCAGAGCTGCTGTTCTGCCGTGAGGGATTTGGTGGGCTGCTTCAAGCGCTCCACGGGTTCTTGCAATTGTCGAGCGAGTTCGTCGCGCTTTTTTTCGAGCTCGGCAGGGTCGGAAAGGGACTCACGCTTCCATTCCTCGGGGCATCCGACCAGGCGTTGGTCGATTTTGTCCACCGCAGTCTGTTTGACCAGATAAGCCCGCCATTCGCGGTGGAACGACAGCTCCTCGAGCTGGGTGCGCAGGTCCAGGAGCAAGGACTGGTCCGCATCCCGCTGGGGTTCCAGGGCTTCCAATTCCCGTTTGGCTTCGCGCAGTTCACGGTCCAACTTTTTGGCGGCCTGGCGTTCGGTTTTGGCCTGCTTGATTTGTTTGATCAGATCCTTAGCCACCGGCGTTCCGCGTTGGTCGTCGCGCCAGAGGGCCTGCATGTCGCCGTCGACCTCGGCACGGACCTTGGAAATGGGGCGCGCCCCTCGCAAACCCGTTTCACCCAGCAGCAATTCACGAATGTGCCCACGCACGTCGTCCTTTTGCATGTCCGTATCATTGGCCGTAAGGGAGTACACGGCCTGGAAAAGGCTGCGCGGCACCGATTGCATAGCCGGGAGCGCTTCGTTGTTGTTGGATGCGTGCTGGGGTTGACCTTCCGCGTCCACGATTTCGAGCTTGCCCTGGGTCATGAGGACCCGGCGGACATTCAGAGTCGTGTCGTTGTCCAAACAAACCTTGGCGCGAAGGCTCAAGTCTTCGCCTGGACGGAATCGGGCCAGGGGGTGTTTGTCTCGACTGCTAGCCTCGAACCCGTACAGAATGGTTTCGAGAGCGGCGTGGAAAGAGGACTTGCCGGCTTCGTTGTGACCCACAACCACGAACACGTCGCTGTGCATTTCGAAGTGCAGATCCTTCAGGGGACCGAAGTTCTCGGCGTGCAATTCCAGGAACCTCATTGCCAGGCCTCCCCGGAGAAGCAGCGTTGGAGTAGCTCCTCTTCCAAGCCTTCCAGTCGCGCGCGAAGATACTGGATGCGGTTTTCGCGGGAATCCTCCTGGCCCAGGTTGCCGGGAAGCAATGCGGGGGCGATGGACAGCAGGACCTCGTCATCCTGCTGGGCGGTTCGAATGAGTTTCAGGGCTTCGAGTTGAACGCTCGGAGTGCGCTCCAAGTCGCTTAGATCGCGGCGCGTGAACAGCTGCTTGGGCCGGATTTGCACCTCGAGAAAGCCGGTTTCCACCTGCAGTTCTTCTTCCAACTGCATGCGGGATTGTGAATCTCGCAGGAGGGCGGATAGGGGGCATGCACCGCTGGGGATGAATCGCACGCATAGGTCCTGTGCGCTGAGGGGCGAGGTCTGTTGGAGCTCTTGGCCCGCCACCTCGAATGCCGCCAACAGGGTGTCCCGATCGCTGGCCCCTTGTAGATCCGCCATGGCGATGTGATGCCACTCGACCGGGGCCAAGCGCACGAATTCGACTTTGGCTTCTTCCCCTTGGCGCAGTTCCACCAGCAGGCCACCCTTGGGTCCGACCTCCTTGGGATTGCGGCCTTGCAGGTTTCCCGCATACCAGACAGGCATGTCGGCAAAGACCTGTTGGCGTTTGTGCACGTGCCCCAGGGCCCAGTAGTCGAGGTTGGCGTTCTCGTAGTCCTTGCGTTCGGAGGGCGCGTAATTGGCGTGTTCCTCCGAGATGGCGGCGGATTCCACCTGGGTGTGCAGGATGCCGACCACCGGTACGTCCCCCTTGGGGCGTTTGAATTTGGCGGCCAGGTTGGTTTCCACCTTGGCCTGGCTGTGGCCAGCGCCGACCACCATGGCGATGGGTTCGCCCTCGTCGTCGAGCAAGGTAACGGCCTTGGGGGTGCTGCGCCGGAAAAGATGAAGGCCACCTTCGGGTCCGGCGGTGGAATCCGCGTCTTCGAATCCCAACTGGGCCGCTTGGCCCTGTTTGGACCCTGGATCGTGGTTCCCTGTTGTGTAGAACACGTGGATTCCTGCACGGGTGAGCCGTTGCATTTGGTCCATCAGGAAATCCACGCCCGCCTGGGTGAGCTTTCCATCGTCGAAGGCGTCGCCGGCGATCAAGACGGCATGGAGGTCCCGGTCTAGGGCCAGGTCCACACCGGCTTGTAGGGCCTCGCGCGTGGCGGCCAGCAGCCGCTCACGGGTTTCAATACGGCCGCCGAAGGCCGTTTCGATGTGAAGGTCTGCCAAGTGCAGGAATCGAAAGGACATGGGCACAACTATACCCCACATGGGAATTCAACTGGCGCCCGGACGCCTCGCATTTTTCCTGGTTCCCTAGACCCCGCCCCGGCCGGCTCGAAAGCCGTGATTCCGCGGCCAAGTGGACATGTTCGGCGCTATTCTTGCCCCATGGCCAAACGTGTTTCCGAAACCCCCGCCACTCGCTTTCTGAAGGCCCAAGGCGTGGCATTCCAGGAGCACAGCTACGACTATGTGGCCCATGGGGGAACCACGGAGGCCGCCCGGCAACTGGGGCGGGATGAGCACGGTATCGTCAAGACATTGGTCATGAAGGATGCCGAGGCCAAACCCCTCATCGTGCTCATGCACGGTGATCGCAGCGTTTCCACCAAGAATTTGGCC
>JARGOW010000190.1:0-2595 GCA_029212955.1 Planctomycetota bacterium
GTCACCGCGGCTTGTGCTTTCCAGGGGCCATCGCCACGGGACGGGGGCTCATATTGAGGCGCTTTCCCAGGCTTGAATACTGCCCTAGGGGCCGGGTGGGCTCCCGGACCAAGAAGACCCGAAAGATGTGGAACAGATGGTCTCCAACAGTCAATCCCGCCCTGAATTGGGCCCCCAGGAGGGTTCGGTAGAAAACCAGAAGCTATGGCAGGCATTTCTGCTCGTGGTGCTGGTGACCCTTGCAGGCACGATTGGCTTCTCTAAAACGGAGGGCTGGCATCTCTGGAAAGCCTTCTACTTCACATTGACCACGATCACCACCGTCGGCTACGGCGATGAGGGGCTCTCGGATCCGGGGAAGCGCTTTGCGACCTTCCTGTTGATCGGTGGAGTTTCGTCCGCCTCCTACGCGTTGGCGATGATCATCCAGAACTCCGTTGCCGCTCAATTTGCGTGGCGCAAACACATGAACAAGCGAATTCAAAAGCTAAAGAAGCACACCATTATCTGCGGCTTCGGTCGACTCGGAGCTTCGGTAGCCGAAAAGTTGGCTGCAAGCAACTCCCCTTTCGTTGTGGTGGAGAGGGATACGGAGCGATTCATGAAGGCTCTTGATCTGGGATACTTGGCACTGCAAGGGCAAGCCACCGAGGATGAATGCCTGCACAAGGCCGGTATTATGCAGGCCAACCATG
Organism: Planctomycetota bacterium; assembly: GCA_029212955.1. Classification (GTDB taxonomy): domain Bacteria; phylum Planctomycetota; class UBA1135; order UBA1135; genus NORP259. The sequence goes on from JARGOW010000190.1 coordinate 696, forward strand.
TGGTGGCCGCCGTGCAGAACTTTGCTGAGAACATCGTGATCACCATGGATGCCAAGGAACTGAATCCCGACGCGATTCTCATCGCCCGAGCGGAAAGGGACGATGATGTCCGTCGCTTGGAACGTGCGGGAGCCCAGCGCGTCTTGTGCCCGTACAAGAGTGGTGGACGCGAGACTTTCGAGTTCATCACGCGTCCTGGAGTGGCCGATTTCCTAGCCGAGGCCCGTGTGGGCGGGGGAGGAGTCGCGCTGGCCCAAATTCATGTTCAACCCGGCGCACAACTGGAGGGGGTCAGCCTGGGCGAGTTCGGCCAGCTGGAAGGAGACCGGCTCTCCTTTGTGGCATTTGAGCGGACCGGTGAGGAAGTCAAAATTCCGCCCGGTGGAAACACGGAGCTGGCCGCGGGAGACACCCTGATCGTGGCGGGGGATCCAGAGCAGATCGCGCGGATGACGCAAAAGGCCGCGGGTCGAAACTTGGCCGCCTAGGCACGGGTCCCCAGGTCTGGAAAACCCTTGGAATCGGCCCGGGGTTTTGGGTTCAAGTGCAGGCCTTAGCGTTTCGGAGCCACGTCGATAGTCGGCTCAACCGCCGCCCACGAAGCGGACCAGCTCGAGTGTGTCGCCTTCCTCGATGACCCTTTCCGCGAATTGGTCCCGGGGCAATACCTGCCGGTTGCACTCCACCAGGACGGTTTCTTTGGGCACGCCCAGTTCTTCCAGGAGCTGGGCGACGGTGGTCGGCCCCTCCAGGGTTTTCGACTTTCCGTTGACTTGAATCGTGGTCATACCGTGCTCACGAAACTCCGGTCCCAGTCCTTCCAGACAGGGTCGTAGCCCATGGAAAGTAGGTCCTCCGCCACTTCCTTTGGGAGTCGTTCATCGGAGATTGAGAATTGGTCGCCGGAAACGTTGGCTTCCGTGTATCCGCCCGGTTCGGTCTTGGATCCCGCGGACATTTGCGTGACACCCAAACCGAGCACATTCTTGCGGAATTCCGGCGTCTCGCGGGTCGAGATGGAAATGCCCACGTCGGGCAGAAACACGCGCATGACGATGAGCAAGTGCACCAGGGTGCGGTCGTCGATGGGCTTGGGAATGTCGAAGTTCTCGGGGGTTCCTTTCAGCCGGGGCAGGCCGATTGAAATCTGGCTTTCCCACCAGCGCTTTTGCAGGTAGGCCGCGTGTAGACCCAGGCGTAACCCCTCCAACCTCCAATGGGAGAGCCCGAAGAGTGCGCCCGCCGTGAGTTTGCGTAGACCCGCTTCGCCGGCCCGGTCCAAGGCTTCCAAGCGATACATGAAGTCGCCTTTGGGCCCGAAGAAGTGCACCTTGTTGTAGGCATCCTGGTCGTAGGTCTCCTGGTACAGGGTCAAGCCCGTGGCACCCGCTCGCCGCATGGCACGGTAATCCTCCATGGCGACCGGAGCGATTTCCATGCTCACGCTTGAGGCCACTTCCAAAGTACTCCGGATGGCTTGCTCCATGTATTCGGTACTCACGTTGCGCGGGGTTTCCCCGGAAACAAGAAGCACGTCCCGGATGCCGTAGCTGGCTACCACATCGAGTTCCGCCTTGATTTCGTCCTGCGTGAGCGTGCGCCGCTTGATCTTGAGGTCGGCGCGGAATCCGCAATAGGAGCATTTGCCCACACATATGTTGGACAGGTAAAGGGGTGCAAACAGTCCGATGGTGAATCCGAAGCGCTCCCGTGAGATTCGCTTGGCTTCCTGGGCTATCTCTTCGATCACCGAGTCGGCGCCGGGGGATAGCATTAGGGCCAGATCCTCGGGGCGCTTGTTGGGTCTGTGCAGTGCAGCCCGTACCCGGTCGCTGTCCCGGTTCTCGAGAAGCGATTGCAACCGCGGAGAATCCATGAGCGCCATCAGTTCATTTAGCTG
>JARGOW010000190.1:2605-7181 GCA_029212955.1 Planctomycetota bacterium
GAATCCGGTGAGGGGGGAGGAGGCCTGGGCTTCGTTGCACGAGGCTCCGGGACTTGCCAGGTAGGCCAAACGGCCCGCCTGGGTTCCGAGCTTGAAGGATTCACCCATGAGACCGGGTGAGGCGGCGATGGCCAGGGCCGTGTTGACCAAAACCGCATCGGCACCCATCTCCATGGCTTCCGCGGCGTGGCTCGGAAGGCCTAGGCCCGCATCCACAACCACAGGGACCGTGGCCTGTTCGATGATGATTCCGATGGCGTCACGGGTTCGAATTCCCAGGCCCGTTCCGATCAGGCTGCCCAGGGGCATGACGGTGGCGCAACCCACGTCCTCCAGGCGCTTTGCGAGCAGGGGATCCGCAGGCATGTAAGGCAAAACCGTGAAGCCGAGTTTGACCAGTTTTTCTGCGGCGATCAGGGTTTCGATGGGGTCGGGCAAGAGGGTGCGAGGGTCGGGGGTGACCTCGAGTTTGACCCAGGGCTCCAAGCCGCTGTTGCGTGCCAATTCGGATAGACGAATGGCTTCGTCGGCATTGCGCGCACCCGATGTGTTGGGCAGCAACAGGTAGCGATCCTTGTCGATGGCATCCAGGATGCTATCTGCGGGCGCATCCAAATCGACTCTCCGAAGGGCCACAGTGACGATCTCGGCTTCGCTGGCCTCGATGGATTCCACCATGGCTTCCGGGCTCGAGAATTTTCCGGTTCCCACCATAAGGCGCGAGGAAAATGCGCGTCCGGCGATGGTCAGGGGGTCGTTCATTGTGGATCGCTACTTCGGTGGGGGGAGGACCTTTTCCGGCGGGGAGCGGAGGGTCCGCCCGGTACCCGGGATTTATGGATGGGTTTATACCACAGGGCGTATTTCGGGTGCGACTTGACTGGGGATAAGGTGTGGCAGGGCTCCTGTAGGCATGCCCCGCAGATACCGTATGCAAGGGCCTGAGGGCTATGGGCTTGCGCAGGCCAGCGGGAGCCCTCATACGTGGCTTCCAAAGGCTTCCTACGCCTCATCCTGGAGTCGTGCGCGCGGAGACTCTATTCCGGGGCCGGATGGGTGGTCACGGGGACGTCGGAATCCTGACGGCGGTCGGTGGGGCGGAAGAAGTCTGCGCGCATTGTGAGTCCACGTCGGATTTGGATCTTGGACTCGGTCCACAGGACATTGTTCCCGGACTCCACCTGGAAGCCCGTGATCTGGGCCGGCCCAGAGCCTTGGGACCAGGTCATTTGGATGAGGCGTTGTCGCGGGGCGCCTTCGGAGATGACGCACTCTATGGTCATCGGTAGGTTGGTATCCGGATCCAGCTCGACCAGGATCGAGGGGCCATCGGGGCCCGAGAACACCCGTCGCGAGGGGTTGCTAGGGTCCACATTCCACACCGGATCACCTCCCCAGTTGTAAATCGCGCTACGCAGATCAAACCAGTTTCGGCTGGTTTGGCTGGCGGGACCTTCGAGGATCTCACTCTTCGATGCCCTCGGAGCGGTGACGTACAGTTCGCCATCGCAAAGGTGTTGGAGCACCCTGCGCCCTTGGACCTGGGGTTCGCTGGCGAGCTTCAGCCTGGCGAACCCCCGATCCGCTAGGGTGATTTGGAGGGAATGGGGATCGTCGGGCGTGCCCGTATAGAGCACGTGGGACTTGGCCTGCAAGGCCTTCATGGGGCCCTGCTCCGCTGGCGTTTCGGTCGGTGTTTTGGCCGCCACCGAAGGGCTCCCAGGTTCGTAGTGACCGGGATTTTCCAAGTTCGAATCCCCACAGGCCAACAATGCGCAAAGCAGCGCCACGGGCGCTGCTTTGGAAAGCATGGCATGGGGGGCGGGGCGGGAACTCATTAGGGGATGTCGTTGGCCCAGCGCAGCCATTCGTCGTCGGCGTCGTCGCCGTAATTCCGGTCGGCTAGGGCGACCAGGTCCGCTAGGACCCAAGTGCGCACTGCGGGGCGAACCTCGGGCAAGGCCGTGGCGAGGGCACGGGCGCAGCGGCCCAGATGTTCTTTGCTTCGGTGGCCCATGAAGGTGAGGCAGCGAGAGGCGGCGGCTGCAGGCAGGTTCTTTTCATCCCGAAGAACCTGAGCCAGGTCGTCGATGGAGTCAAAGTCCATGAGCAGCGCAATCATTTGGGCCGAGTGGGAGCGAACCCCGTGCTCACTATCGGATAGGGCGCGCCTCACGACCGGGGCCAAGCCTTCGGGGCGTGCGCCCGAGGTGACAATTCGCAGCAACGCCCAGGAAGCATTGTTGCGCACCTGAGTGTCTGGGGATGAGGCCAGAAGCTGAATCAATTGGCTGGTGGGCACGGATGAGGTGGCCTTCAATCCAAGCGCATAGGCCGCGTTGGCCACGACCTGGGGTACGGGGTCCTGGAGGGCTGCCGTGAGCGGTCCCACGGGATCGATTCGATGGCTGCGCTTCTTGTCGCGGGCATCGCTAGGCAGCTGGCGGATCTCACTAAAGCCGAGGGCGAAGGCAGCGATTTGGCGCTGGGAAGGGGGGCCGGTTTCCAGGGCTTGGATCAGGTCGGCCTGGTGGCGCGTGGCCCGGAACCGAATGTCTTCCTCAATTTTGCTGGCCCTGTGCTTTTCCGTGTTGTCCTTGGCGGTGATTTGGAGGTTGCTCCAGTACCGTTGGGCCAGGTCCAGACGGATGAAGAGGTCGCTCGCATCGGTCTCACCCTCCGCACCCAAACTGACGGAGGGCTTGCCGAGCTTGGAGCCTGAAGGGGCGTCGTCCTTGGGAGTGCTGCTACAGGCCACAAGGATTGGGAGGGAGGTAGCCAGGACGAGTCGTAGGGTTCGCATATGTTTTGGGGTCGGCGGAGAAGCCGTGGGGGATCACCGGGGAGCATAGGGAGACGCGCGAGTCCCCGGGTTCTTCCCCGGCATTGTCCCGAAACTCCAGCAGGTTGGGAAGTGCGGATTCGGGACAGCAGGCCGCGGAACGGCCGGGAATGGGTCCCGCGCCAGGGAAAACCCATTCCTCGCGCCTTGGGTGCGCTGGATGTTGGGTACGATTTGCGCTCAGCGATTCGCCCCCGGGGGGACGGCGGATTGGGCCATGGCCGTTGGGCATGGGGCTATCCCCCAATTGCACGTCGAACCCATAGCTATGCATTTGTTGGATGCGATGACCCGGGAGGGTTTTGAAGAAGTGATTGCCCTGCACGACCGAGAGTCGGGTCTGCGGGGTTGGATCGCAATTCACGACACCAGCGCCGGGCCGGCTTTCGGGGGCATTCGACGTTTCACCTATCGCTCCGAGAGCGAGGCCATGATGGATTGCTTGCGCCTCTCCAGAGCCATGACCGACAAGTGTCGCTTGGCTAACCTGGCGGCTGGTGGTGGCAAGGTTGTTCTGCTCGATGAAGCCCACGTGGATTGGGACCGCGCCTATGCCGCGCTGGGTCGCAAGGTCGAGGCCATGGGTGGGCGGTTCTACACGGGACCCGATGTGGGCACCGGGGAGCAGGAACTCTCCAACTTGGTAGCCGAAACTCGATTCGCCACGGACCCCGGACCCAATGGCCCAGGCGAATTGGAGGAGTCCACAGCCGAGGGGGTGTTTCGCGGCATGCAAGCAGCGCTGATACACCTGGATGGCAAATTGGATTGGCCTAGTCAGAAAATTGTGGTCCAGGGACTTGGCGCGGTGGGCCTGCAGTTGGCTCGACGCCTTGTGGAGCATGGGGCCCAGGTCGTGGGGAGCGACGTGAACACCGAGCGCTTGGACGCTGTGGTGAAAGAACTCGGCATTGAGGGTTTGGACTCAACGGAAGTCTTACATCATCCCTGCGATGTGCTTGCGCCCTGTGCCATGGGCGGTCTGATCCACGATCTGACCCTAGAGCGTTTGCAGACCCGCGTGGTGGCCGGAGCCGCCAACAATGTGCTGGCTAGAACCCTCCATGGCGATCGCTTACACGACCTGGGCATACTCTATGTTCCGGATTTTGTGATCAATAGCGGTGCGCTCATTCGCGGCACGATCTTCCACTTGGAAGGTCGCCGCGAAGCCGTTTCAACGATTGGGGATCGCGTGGCCAATATGGTCACGGAGGTCCTGGATGAGGCGGTTCAGCTCAGTGCTGCTCCCACCCGCGTGGCCCGCCGGCTGGCGCGCCGTCGCCTCAAAGAACTTCGCGACTCGAATCGATAGTCTCCCTCGCGCTCTCCATGCTTCTGAATCTACTTTCGCCCCTCATTCTGGCCCTATCCACCGTCGTCGCGCCCCAGGACACCGGGGAAGCTCCCGTGACGGAACCCGTCGGTAAGCCGGTGCAAGCCGCCGAGGACACACGCCCCGGGTGGCTGGTGCCCGTGGACGGTTTGGGCGTGGGCATGTACATCCCCGAGGAGGAGCGCCTGGTGTACCTGGTGGAATTGGATGTGGCCGTGGTGGGAAAAATCAACGTGGGTTCGTTTGTGATCACCAGTAAGGTGGATGACTATCGGGCGGGGTTGCCACGACTGGGAGCGAAGGATTCGGGGCCCAAGAAGCGCAAGGGCCACATCAAGGGGGAAGCTTCAGGCCGGTATCTCAATTACACCTTGGGCCACTCCATCGATGCCCGGATT
>JARGOW010000191.1 GCA_029212955.1 Planctomycetota bacterium
AGCCATCCGAGGTCAAGAGCGTGGTTTCCGGCGCCGAATTGCTCGAACTGCAAAACGTGGTGCGCGAGATCCCCGTGGCCGATGAAGTCCTAAACATGGCCGTTGAATTGACACGCAGCACCCGGGTGCGCGCTGGAGACGCCGCCGCATCCGTGCGCGAGTTTGTGACCTGGGGCGCCGGACCGCGAGCGGGCCAGTTCCTGCTGCTGGGTGCCAAGGCCCACGCCGCCATCCACGGCCGCGATTACGTGGCCAGCGAAGACATCCACGCCGTGGCACACCCGGTCCTGCGCCACCGTATCGTGACCAACTTCAGCGCACAGGCGGAAGGCGTCACATCGGATGCCATCGTGAGTCGTTTGCTCGAGGGTTCCGCCGTGGGTGGATCCGTAGGCTCGGGTTTGCCCGGCCTTTCCGGCCTGGGCCAAGGTTGATTTCTTAACCTGTGGCAAATCACAAAGACGTGATCGACCCGGCGGTTTTGGACCGCCTTAACGACCTCTCGCTGGTGGCCCGGCGGGTGGTCGAAGGTTACATGGCGGGGCATCACACCTCGCCTCACAAGGGCAGTTCCATCGAGTTTGCCCAGCACCGCGCCTACGCGCCTGGGGACGAATTGCGCCGGGTGGACTGGAAGGTCTTCGCCCGCACCGAGCGCTTGATGGTCAAGGAATATGTGGAGGAGACAAGCTTGTCCCTCAACATTCTGGTGGACACCTCCGAGTCCATGGCCTTCCAATCGGGTCAGCGCAGCAAGCTCCAATACGCACGCTGGTGCGCGGCTGCACTCAGCCATTTGGTGCTTCGGCAGCGGGACCAGGTGGGTTTGGTGCTGTTCGATGAAACCCACAGCACCAAGGTTCCGCCGGCCAACGGCGCGCCCCAGGAGGCGGCCATCCTCACGGCCCTGGCCGCCGCCGAACCTTCGGGTCAAACCAAGGTGGGCGAGGTATTGCAATGGTTGGGCGGTCGCTTGCGCCGCCGGGGCATCACGGCGATTTTCTCGGACTTCTTCGAGGATCCCGACCTGATAATGGAGGGCATCAAACGGCTGCTCTATGGCGGCCACGAGCCCATACTATTCCAGATTCTCGATCCCCAGGAGCTGCTTTTCGACTTCGATGGCTTGCTGCGCTTGGACGGGCTGGAAAACAGCGGCGTGCGCAAAATCGATCCGCGCTCCCTGCGCGAGGCCTACCGCGAAGAGATCAACAAACACAACTTGAAATTGGCCCGGGCCGCGCGCGCTCTCTCGGTCGACTTCGTACCCATCCGAACCGATCAACCCCTGGACGCCGTGCTTTCCACCTACCTGGCGACCCGTAGCGCTGGAACCCGCGGGGGAGGCATCTAAACATGCAAGGATTCGTCCATCCCGCTTTGGCCTTCGGCGCCTTGCTCGCAGTGGTGCCCCTCATCATCCATCTGCTCAATCGCAGACGGCACAAGCCCCTGGCCTGGGGCGCCATGCGATTTGTGGAGGCCGCTTACAAGCGCACCCACCGTCGCATGCAGATGGAAAACCTGCTGCTACTCTTGCTGCGCATGGGCGCGGTGGCGGCTTTGGCCTTTGCGGTAGCACGCCCCTTCGCCAACCGCGGCGCACTGGGTTCGCTGACTGAGGCCAGTCGCGACCTGGTGCTCATGGTCGACGCCTCCGCTTCGACCGGATACCGGGCCGATATCGAGACGACCTTTGACCGCATCGTGCGGCGCGCCGAAGAGGTTGTGGATTCCTTGGAAGAAGGCCGCGACCGCGTGGGAGCGGAGCCGCGCTTGCTTTCCTGGCCCTCCCCCAGCCAGGCTAAGAGCGTACTGTCCACCCTCCAGGCCCCCCTGGACGAGTCCTTGAATCTGGACCTGGCCTTTGGCGAATTGCAGCGCTTGATCAAGGATGGGGAATTGCTCGATGGTCAGGCCACCGAGGTACGCTTGCTCACCGACCTGCAGCGCAACTCCTTTCTGGGCAGCGACGAACTGTCCACCCAACCAGCCTACTTCGATCGGCTCGACGAGTTGAGCGCGCAGGGTTGGTCCGTTTGGGTGGAGGATCTGGGCGCCGCCTCCAGCACGCCTCCCAACCGAACCGTCTCCGATGTGCGACTGGAGAATTCCACCAGCGGACTCACCGAGGCCACGGTCACCGTGGTCAATCACTCCAACCTGCCCCAACCCGGGGTGCGCGTCAGCCTGGATTTGAATGGCAACCGCCAGCCTAGCCAGCGCTTGGATCTGGAACCCCAGTCCGAGGGCACCGCGGTCTTCCGCTTGGCTCCCCTCAGTCCGGGCACGCATACCCTGGTGGCGGAAACCGAAGGCGATCGACTCGCTGTCGATGACCGGCGCGCCCACGTGGCACAAATCCCCGCACCCACCCGGGTCCTGCTCGTCAATGGCTCCCCTTCCAATGACCTGGCCCAGGACGGCGTGGGCTATCTGCGCTTGGCGATCGAAGGCGACGGTTCCGGCGAAGGCTCCAACAACGGTCCATTCCAAGTCCAAGAGATTCGTGCCGCCAACCTGAGTGCTTCCGATTTGGACATGTCCCAACACGACCTGATCTGGTTGGCAGGCTTGCCCGCTCCCAGCAGCGCCGTGCTCCAGGACCTGCAACAATTCGTTTTGGACGGCGGGTCGGTGGTCATCTCCGCCGGGCCCCAGGTGGGCGATTTGTCCTCCTGGCGCGAACGCGCCTTCGCTTCCGATGGGTCGGGTTTGATGCCCGGGGAATGGCTCCATAAGGTCTCCATCGCGCGACAGGGCGACTTCTACCGCATCGCCGATTTCGACGGGGCACACCCGATCCTTTCGCTCTTTGCCGACGCCAGCCTGCGGCCGCTCTTGATCGGGGTTCCGTTTTCGGACTTCATCGCCATGGCGCCCGAACCCGGCGCCCGGGTCCTCGCTCACCTGGACGACGAGGAATCCAGTCCCCTGCTGGTGGAGAAATCGTTGGGCCGCGGCCGGGTGCTCGTCTTCAACAGCAGCATCCACGAGGCCTGGACCCTACTTCCCCGCGCGGGCCGCACCTTCGTCCCTTTCGTTTTCGAATTGCTGACCCACGCGGCCCAATCTGAAATCGAATCGTTGGAATACGAACCGGGACGTGAGGTGTTCGTGGAGGTCGAAGGCTTCCCCCGCGCGCCCGAATTGGAGCGTCCCGACAGCTCGCGCCGTCCAATTGAAGGCGATCCCCGTTCCACGGGCGGAGAGCATTACGTGCTGCCGCCCATCCCATCTTCCGACACTCGCACCATCGGCTTGTACCAAGTTCATTTGCAGGATGCGGCCGGGCAGGCATTCGCCGTGGTGCTCGATCCCTCCGAGGGGGACATGTCCCGTCTCTTAGGTTCCGAGTTGGCCGGATTGCACGAGGCCCTGATCTTCGAAAATTCAGGGCCCCAACGCAGCGACGCCGCGCCCGCCACCCGCCAGGGCGGCGAGATCTGGCGGTTGCTTGCCATGCTTTCCCTCATACTTTTGGTGGGTGAATCCCTTTGGGCGGCCTACCTCGGCCAACGGAGGCAACGGGTATGAAATTCTCCTTCGCCGTGTTGGGCCAGGAAGCGCAAAGCGAATCCTGGCGTTTCTTGGAATTGCCCGCCTCGTGGGTGCTGGCCATGATCATTTTGCCCCTGGCATTTGGCATCGCCTATTTGGCCTATCGACGGGAGCCGGTGAGCCCGGGCATTCGCGCCACCCTGATCACCCTGCGCAGCCTTTCCTTCCTGGCGCTGTTGCTCGTGCTCTTCCGCCCCGTACGCGTGGAATCCCGGGAGAATGTGGAACCCGCTGGGGTCCTGTTGCTCGTGGATGATTCGGCCAGCATGAAGCGCAAGGACTCCTACAACTCCGATCCGGAATTGCGCCGATCCATGGTCGATTTCGCCGGACAAGCTCCCGACCAATCCTCGCGGTCCGAGTTGGCTGCCCGCTTCCTCGAAGGGCCTTTCCTCAAGGACCTGGAAGCCAAGGGATACCTCACCCAACAGTTCCGGTTCTCGGAAGCGCTCTCCCCCATTACGGGTCCCGATTCCCTCACGGCCAATGGGCGCTCCACCCATCTTGGAAGCGCCCTCTCCAGCGCCCTGGCAGGCCAACGCAACCGCCACATCACCGATGTGGTCGTGCTCTCCGACGGAAGATTCACCGGCGGCATCGATCCACTCGAAGCCGGACAGGCGGCGCGCGCCGCGGGCGTGGAGGTTCATACCCTGCTGATCGGAGACCCCACACCTGAAATCAATCTGACCCTGGAGATGCTCGATGTACCCACCGGGGTGCTCCAGGGCGATGAGATCTCCCTGCCGGTTCGTATCACGGCCCTGGGCATGGATGATGCGGAATCCGAGGTGCTGCTCGAGGAATTGGGCCCGGAAGGCTCCGGTTTACAGCCCCGGGCCGTGGACCGCCAGGACGTGCAATTGGATGGTTCCAGCACCCGCGTGGTCATGGTAGCCCCGTCGGCAGGCGTGGTTCCCGACGCGCCGGTTCGCCGTTTCCGCGTGAGTTTGAGCCCCTTGGAAAAGGAAAGCGTGCTCGATGACAACAGCGTGGAGGTCAGCATCCCTGTGACCTCCGCCAATTTGCGTGTGCTGTATGTGGAGGGTTTCCCCCGCTACGAGTACCGCTTCCTGCGCGAGCTGTTGCGCAGCGGAGACGAGCGTATCCAGGCGCAGATTTTCCTGATGTCCGCCACGCCGGACTTCCCCCAGGATTCTTCCCCTGGAATGGCGAGCCTGGACCGCATCCCCACGGACCGCAAGGAATTGCTCGACAACTACGATGTGATCATCCTGGGCGACTTGGATCCCTACCGTATCTCTGCGGACCCGGCCCGGGGCGAAGAGTTCGTGGCGAGCCTGCGTGAATTCCTGGAGAAGGGTGGCGGCCTATGCGTTATCGCCGGTGAATACGAAAACCCTCGCGCCGTGGCAGGTACAGAATTCGCAAGCCTGCTGCCCGTGCTGCTCGACACCACAGGTTCCCACACGCCCAATCAGGACACCGAGGTTGCCAAGAACCCGGTGCTCAGCACGCCGGATGCTCCCCACGAAATCCTGCGGCTGCACCCTGATTTGGCCACCAACCAAGCCCTGTGGGAATCCCCCGAAGGGCTTCCCGGCTTCCTGTGGTTCAGCCCCACCTTGGGAGCCAAACCCGGCAGCCAGGTCTTGCTCTCGCACCCCAAGTTGACCGTGGGCCCCAACCGGGAACAGGCCCCCATCCTGGTGGCTGGTTACTACCCTTCCGGACGAACCCTGTTCCTTGGAATGGAGTCCACCTGGCGCTGGCGCAAGCGGTTCCAAAATCGCTATCACCACCGATTCTGGTTGAACTCCTTGCGTTGGTTGGCCCTGGGCCGCTTGCGTAGCGCCGACCGCAAACACCGCATCGATTCCCTGGAGCCTAGTTACCGGTTGGATGACACCATCGTGGTGGAAGCTCGCATTCTCGATGACGATTATCAACCGAGCGAGCTGCCCACCTTGGAGGTGCAGTGGCAAGCCCCGGGCAAACAACCCGAGGCTGTGGAGGTTCAGGCGATCGAGGGCGACGCAGGGCGCTACCGCCTGCGCCGCAACGTGGAGCGCGTTGGCACCTATCAGGTCTGGATCGAGCAGGACGGGACCCGCATTGCATCCACCGAGTTCGAAGTCATGTTGCCCTCCCAGGAAACCCGAGACCCCAGCCCTGACCCCGCCACCATGACGGCCCTGGCCCAAATCTCCGGCGGACAGGCCCTTTCGATCACGGCGGGCAGCACCCTGCTCGAGGCCTTCCCCGGCGACCAGGAACGCCGCCTACCCGTGGCCTCAGAACTGACGGATATCTGGGACCGATTCGCGACCCTACTGGCCGCACTCTTCCTTTTCACCCTGGAGTGGATTCTGCGCAAGCGCTACGAGTTGATCTAAGCGGATGAAACAACGCCCCCAAATCAAAGCGGCCCCCGCGGCCGGACGGAACCACTCCTCTACGGGTCTTGGAAAAAGACTCGCGATTGGCTTGGCCACCGCCTTGGCCTGTGTGACGTGGCCCGCCTTGACGATGGGGCAGGAGCCGGTTCAGGGAGAGGAGGAACAAGCTCCCGAAACATTGCCCTACCAGGTGTATGACACCATGGAGGTGCGCGCGCTGCATGAGAGTTCCCTGGAGCACCTTGCCGCCAATCGACTTCCCGAAGCGTTGGAGGGCATTCAAAACCTGCTCGAAAACCATAGGGGCGAAGTGCTGCCCGCCCAACGGTCCGAAGTGGCCGCCAGCAAGGGTTCGGTTCCCAGCGTGGTCCATGTGGGGGCTTCCAGCTGGGCCCACGACAAGCTGTTCACTCTCACGCCCGAGGCGGTGGAGACCTATCGCCGCATGTACGGTGCCCAGGCCACGGCGGCCCTGGAATTGGCCGAGCGCCAAGGAACCCGGGCCGATTGGGTTGAAGTCGCCAGACGCTGGCCGATCACCGCTGCCGCCGCCCGCGCCCGCTGGGCCCTGGGCGACATGGCCATGGAAGCCGGCCGGTACGGACTGGGCCGGAGCTCCTGGGCAAGGGCGCTGGCCTGTGAACTGGGCCAACCCCTGGCTCTTCCCGACTCGCCCGACCAATGGCAAAAGGGCTTGAACACCCTGGAAGGTTCCACTTCGAGCGAGATTCAGGAACGGTTCCCCGCCATGCGGTCACGGATTCAGTGGTTGCTTCATAACAGCCCCACCCAGGCGGCCCTCTCCCCATTGAAAACGGCCACTCCCCTTCGGCCCGGCGCGGTCTCCCTTCGGACCCTGGATCAGCACGAAGCCGGTTGGCCCGACCCGTACGAACTTCCGCGCCACCCCTTGATGCACGACTGGGGTTTCCAAATGCAGGGCAGCACGGACGGGGATCGCTTGTTTGTGAACACCTCGCGCCAACTCTTGGCCCTGGGCATTTGGACCGGTGAAACCCAATGGGCGAGCCCTTTGGACAGCGCAGGCTGGACACCGGAACAGGATGCCGACGGACGCTTCCGCGAGGCCATGGATTTCCGGGGCGGACTCTTCGCACCGGCCGTGGACCAGGGCGTGGTGGTCGCCTCCTTCCAGTTGCCCTTCGTTCTGATTCCGCCCGACCACGTCCGGCAGATCCAAATCATTCGAGTGGTGCCCGAGCGCCGACTATTCGCCTTTGACGCCACCAGC
>JARGOW010000192.1:0-1246 GCA_029212955.1 Planctomycetota bacterium
GGCCCAGGCCAAGGCAAGTTCCTTCTTTGGGCTTAGAAAGGCTCCTTGGCCCTTGTCCAACCTGCGCCCGGGCGGTATCTTCCGCCCCTCAAACGGAGAGGTGGCAGAGTGGCCGAATGCGCCACATTGCTAATGTGGTGACTCCTTTGGGGTCCGCGGGTTCAAATCCCGCCCTCTCCGCCATTTACCCCCCCGGGCCCTCGCCCCTCTCTGGATGCCTGCGATCTCGCCCCAAGAGACCCGCTCCCAAAGCGACCCCACCCGCCGGGCCAAGGCCCCGGGCGCTCGCATCCTAAAGCCCCTACTTTTCGGGGCGCTCCTGGCCGGGCTCACCGCCTGTGGCGGCCGCCGGGTTCTGATGGTCGACTCATCGCCCCAGGGTGCCCTCGTCCGACTGGACGAAGATGTGATCGGGCGCACCCCCCTCGAGCACACCTTCGAGCACTTCGGCCGCCGGCGACTCTCCCTATATTTGCCCGGCTACCGGACCTACTCCGACAAGCTGCACCTGGAGACTCCCTGGCACGCCACTTTCCCCGTCGACATTTTCACCGAGATCCTGCTGCCCCTTCAGCTCGGCTACGAAAAATCAGTGGATATCACGCTCGAGCCCGACGACGGAAAAATTGTGTATGAGACCCTGGATTCCTTCGTGGAACGGGCGGAAAACAGGCGCAAGGGACTGGCCATTCCGCCCGCGGAAGAATCGCCGGCCGAACAGGGTGTGATCATCCGGGAACCCGCCCAAGATCCGGACACCGATCCCGCCGAAAAAAGCAAGCCGTGAGCCCCTCCCTACCCACGGGAAACAGACTGCGCGGATTGAAAATCGTGGTCATGGGCTTGGGGCGATTTGGTGGTGGCACTGGAGTGGCGCGCCACCTCGCGGAGCATGGGGCAGAAGTGTGTGTCACCGATTTGGGCTCCCCTGAAAACCTTCGAGAATCGGTCCATACCCTCCAAGAATGGCCGATTCGGTTTGTACTGGGCCACCACGACGAAGCCGACTTCCAAGGCGCGGACCTGGTGGTGGCCAACCCGGCAGTGCCCCCGGGCAATCGATTCCTGAAGCTAGCTCGGGACCGCGGAATCCCTATCACCTCCGAGATGGAATTGTTCCTGCACAGCACCCGGGCGGAGCTCGTTTTGGTGAGTGGAACCCACGGAAAAAGCAGCACGGTCACGTTCCTCGAACAACTTCTAACCGGCAGGCACAAACCCATTTTCTTGGGAGGCAACATCGGCC
>JARGOW010000192.1:1256-4739 GCA_029212955.1 Planctomycetota bacterium
TCAATGAACCAGCTGCCATGGATCCGCAATCCCAATGCGTGATCGAGATTTCTTCCTACCAACTGGAAGCTCTTGGACCGGCCCTGGCAAAGGTGCGAGCGGCCGGCCTCACAGCCCTGGGCCCAGACCACCTGGAACGCCACGGCGACCTGCAAGAATACCTGCGCTGCAAGGCGCGCATTTTCGATTGGCTTCCCCCCGGCGCCCCCGCCCTGCTCCCCCAGGAGTGGTGGGATCGCGAGCCCTTTGTCGGGCTGCGTTCCGCGCGCCCTGAGCTCGACTGGCGTCCCTATGGCCCCGACCAAGAACTAGGCATCCGAAAGGGTCGTTTCGCCCTGGGGGACAAGGACTTCGGCGCGACCGGAGACTTCCACGTGCCGGGCAACTTCCAGCGCCAGAACCTGCTGCTGGCCCTCGGCCTGGCCGATGGCTTGCACGTCCCTGCCGACCACCTCGCGGTACGGCTACCCCATGTGACCGGAGCTCCCCACCGACTGCAGGCCCTGCCCCCCGGCCCGGGTCCCCAGATCTTTGACAATGGGGTCTCCACCACGCCGGAAACCACCCTGGCAGCGGTGCAAAGCCTGCCCAAACCCCTGGTCGTGCTGATCGGGGGCAAAGCCAAAGCCGGCCTGCCTTACCCGGAATTGGCCCGGGCCTGCGCCGACCGCGGGGATCGGGTCCATCTGTTTGGGGCGGCTAGCTCGGACCTCCAGGAGGCGTTTTCCGTGCTCGGGCAGAATCTGATCTGCCAGGAGAACTTTGAGGACGCCATCCAGTCCGCCTGGAACGACTGCCTAAGCGGCCAGACCCTCCTGTTCTCCCCGGCATGCGCCAGCTTTGACGCGTTCCCCAACTTCCAAGCCCGCGCCCGGCTCTTTTTGGAACGCATCCAAGCCCTGCGCGGGTCCTGACCCACGCTCGCAACCGCCGATTCATTCGGAACCCCGAATTCGCTCCATTTGCCGCCTGGGGCCCGATTTCCACCCCTTTCAATGGCAAACCCAGGATCTATAGGTAGCCTCCGCCTCCCCCTTTTTTTGGTTCTCCCCACCTGACCCGCGAACCCGGAACCGGCACGTGCTAAACTCCCCCCAACGATGAAGTGTCAGTATTGCCAAGCCATGGAAGGAACCGTCGAGGTGACCGAAGTGAAGGTCTGGGAGGGTATGGGCTCCCCCAACAACAACGTGGTGGTCAAAACCCTCTGCGAGGCCTGTGCACAGCAACAGGATCTGCCCTTCATGGGCCCCGGCGCCAAGGCCAGCACCAAACTTTGGCAACTCATGGGCGCCACCGCAAAAGCCACTCCCAACAAACCCCAGGTGCTATGCCCGGGCTGCGGCATGGGGCAAATGGAATTGCGCAAGGTCGGCCGCCTCGGATGCCCCCAGTGCTACGACATCTTCAATACCGACCTGCAGCCCACCCTGGAGCGCATCCACGGGGCCGTTCGGCACAAGGGTCGACTGCCCGGTAATCAAAGCACCGAGGAGCGCGACCGCATGGAGCGCATCCAAAACCTGCGCACCCGATTGGAAACCGCCATCCAATCCGAGCAATTCGAGGTCGCCGCCGATCTGCGCGACGAATTGGGGTCCCTGGAGACCCCCTCTGAATAAGCAACTTCCTGGTTCAGCCTCCCACGGTTGATCCTGTCCCAAATCGGACCTACGAGTAGGCCCGATGGCCTCCATCCCAACTCTGGTCTTCTCAGGATGATCCTGTCATCCTCTAGATGGCTTCCACGGAGTCCACCCACGGGAAAACCGAAGTCCTAAGCACCATCCTTTGGCTTGGGCCTCAACCATCCGCCCCGCCCGCGCCGAAAGGGGTAGCGGAGCCGTTTCCTAGTCTCCCCACCGTACCCACACCCACCTTTACTCCCTCTGGACCGTCTGCCACGGCATTCGGTCCGAAGACGCCCCAACGAATCATGTTCGATCGCTTCACAGACCGCGCCAAAAAGGTCATGAACTTCGCCCGCCAAGAGGCCCAACGGTTCAACCACGAGTACCTGGGAACGGAACACATCCTGCTAGGCCTTATCAAAGAAGGCGACGGCGTCGCTGCCCACGTGTTGAAGAACATGGGCATCGATATGACCAAGATCCGCATGGAGATCGAAAAGATCGTCAAGACGGGTCCTTCCATGGTCACCATGGGTCAGCTGCCCTTCACCCAGATGGCCAAGAAGGTCCTCGAGCTCTCCATGGAAGAGGCCTCTAGCCTCAGCCACAACTACATCGGAACCGAGCACCTGCTGCTGGGCCTGATCAAGGAGAACGAAGGCATCGCTGCACAGGTCCTGCAAAACCTGGGCGTCAAGCTCGAGGACGTGCGCGAAGAGGTTCTCGACTTCCTCGGCGCGGATAGCATCGAGGACACCGAGGAGGCCAGCATCTCCGAGGAAGGCTCCACCGCTTCCGCCGGCAAGAGCAAGACTCCCGCCCTGGACTCCTTCGGTCGCGACCTGACCGAATTGGCCAAAGAGGACAAGCTGGACGCCGTCATCGGACGCGCCCACGAGATCGAGCGGGTCATCCAGATCCTCTCCCGCCGCACCAAGAACAACCCTGTACTGCTCGGCGAGCCCGGCGTCGGCAAGACCGCCATCGTCGAGGGCCTGGCCCAACAGATCATCGCCCACACGGTCCCCGAGATCCTGCGCGACAAGCGCATCGTGGTTCTCGACCTGGCCCTCATGGTCGCCGGTACCAAGTACCGCGGTCAATTCGAGGAGCGCATCAAGGCCGTCATGACCGAAGTCCGCCGCGTCAAGGACGTGGTGCTCTTCATCGATGAACTGCACACCCTGGTCGGAGCCGGCGGAGCCGAAGGCGCCATCGACGCTTCCAACGTGCTCAAGCCCGCCCTCTCCCGCGGCGAGATCCAGTGCATCGGTGCCACCACCCTGGACGAATACCGCAAGCACATCGAGAAGGACGGAGCCCTCGAGCGCCGCTTCCAATCGGTCAACGTGGAGCCGCCCACGGCCACCCAAGCCTTTGAAATCCTCAAAGGACTGCGCAGCCGCTACGAAGATCACCACCGCGTCAAGTACACGGACGAAGCCCTCGAACTCGCCGTGGACCTTTCTTGCCGCTACATCAACAACCGCTTCCTCCCGGACAAGGCCATCGACGTGATGGACGAAGCCGGTGCACGCGTGCGAATCGCCGCCATGGTCCCCCCGCCCGACGTGGCCGAGATCTCTCAGGAGATCGACGGACTCGAAAAGGAAAAGGACCAGGCCGTCACCGACCAGGACTTCGAACTGGCCGCACGCCTGCGCGACGATGCTTACAAGCTCAAGAAGAAGCGCGAGCAGATGCAAGCCGACTGGCGCAAGGAACAGCAGGAAGTCGAGCAGGTCGGTGAAGTCACCGTCGACATCATCCAGGAGACCATCTCCAAGATGACTGGCATCCCGCTCACGCGCCTCGAGAAAGCCGAGCGCGAGCGCTTGCTGCAAATGGAAAA
>JARGOW010000192.1:4781-7170 GCA_029212955.1 Planctomycetota bacterium
CGTCATCCACCAGGAAGACGCCATCACCGCCATCGCACGTGCCGTGCGTCGCAGCCGTTCCGGCCTCAAGGATCCTAAGCGCCCCATGGGCTCTTTCCTGTTCCTCGGCCCCTCCGGCGTGGGCAAGACCTTCCTGTGCAAGCAGTTGGCCAAGTTCATGTTCGGTGACGAGGACGCCATCATCACGATGGACATGTCCGAGTACATGGAGAAGCACAACGCCTCCCGTCTGGTCGGCGCGCCTCCGGGCTACGTGGGCTTCGAAGAGGGCGGCCAGCTCACCGAGCAGGTCCGTCGTCGCCCCTACTCCGTGGTGCTTCTCGACGAGATTGAAAAAGCCCACCCCGACGTGTTCAACATGTTGCTCCAGATCATGGAAGAAGGCCGCCTGACCGACTCCTTCGGTCGCCACGTGGACTTCCGCAACGTGATCTTGATCATGACCTCGAACCTCGGTTCCCACACCATGGCCTCCGGTGGCCAACTCGGATTCGAGCGCCTGGAGAACACCAAGGTCGCCGAAGAGGAACGTCGCACGCGCAACAAGACCAACGTCATGGTCGAAGTCGAGCGCCACTTCCGCCCCGAATTCCTGAACCGTCTAGACGAAGCCATCATCTTCAACCCGCTCACCCGCGAGGATCTGGAGAGCATCGTCGGCCTACAACTCAACGAAGTGCGCGAGCGCCTGGTCGAGCACGGCCTGACCCTGGAACTCACCGCAGCCGCCACCAGCCTGCTCATCGACAAGGGCTACAACGCCGACTACGGCGCCCGCCCCCTCCGTCGCGCCATCGAGCGCCTCATCGAGGACCCCATGGCCGAGCAACTCCTGCGCGAAGAGATCGAAGAGATGAAAACCATCTACGCCGACATCGACGAAGACGGCGAGAAGCTAACCTTCTCCACCGAACCGCCCGCCACCAAACCCGCCGACGAACCGGCCAGCACGGAAGCGTAAGCGACAAACAACCTCTGTAGCGCAAGCCACAGAACAACTCGGGCCCCCAGACCCAAGCACCCCGCGGGGCGCATCCTCACCGATGCGCCCCGCGGTTTTTTTTGACAGCACCCGAGTCCCCCTACCGTTACCCAAGCGGCAGCCGAAAACCACACTTTTGGCAAGCTGTTATGATGGTGCCCTCTCACATTCAATAACCACCCGTCTTAGCTCTGCTTGCTGGACCAATTCCTTTCCCTCCTTCAAACCTCATGCCAAACACGATCTCCGAGCTTGCTGGCCATATCCGTCAAGCCCCGAAAGTTAGTTTCATCATAGGTGCAGGTGCTTCACTTCGAGCCGGTGTGCCATTGGCTGGAGGCTTGGTCCAAAGGGTCCGGGAGGAGTTTGGACATTGCCTAAACGGGCTTCCGGAAAGGGATCGCAGCGACTACGGGAAAGTAATGTCACGGCTCTCGCCGGCTGACCGCAAGGAATTGATCGAGCCTTTATTGGAGCGCTCCGTAATTTCATGGGGACAAATCGCTTTGGCCCGAATGATGCAGGAAGGGTATGTCGAGCGCGTTCTAACGTTCAATTTCGATCTAGTTTTGGAGCGGGCAAGCTCGCTCCTTGGACTTCACTTACCTGTGTATGACTTTGGGGTCGCACCCACCCGGGAGATACAGCGGCTCTCGCAGAAAGCCATAATCCACCTGCACGGACAGAGCTATGGGTTAACCCTGCTCAACACAGAAAGTGAGACCGCCAAACACAAAGAATTGATTGAACCACTGCTCAGCGACACCCTTCGAAACCATGTGACCATCATCGCTGGCTACAGCGGTGAGGCCGATGCGGCCTACGAGGTCATTCGCGATCAATACAATTCATTCACTCGACTCATCTGGCTAGGATTCTCCGACGAACCCGCAACCCACCTACGCCCACTTCTTGAAAAGGACTACGCTACTTACATTGGAGGACAAGATTTCGATTTAACCATGCTTGCCCTAGTCCAGGAGTTAGGCATATGGCCACCGGATCTGCTGTCAAACCCTCCACAACATTTGATCGAAACATTGGGTGAAGTGGCTGAGTACCCTGTCCCTACCGGAGCGGTAGTTGATGTGTTAACTCGAACACGGGCCCGCTTAGATGATGCAGCGAGTAAATGGAACCAAGAGGACACCGCCGAAGATCGGGCATACGCTGCTCTCGCATCTGGCTCTGCGAGCGCGAACGAAGTTGGTCTGGACGTCACTGGTTTTCAAAAATTGTCACCAAGCGCGCGAGACGCTGTCGCTTGGACCCTGGTAAGTCGGGGAAACAGGTTGTTAGAGACAGCAAGGTCCGTCAGCGGACTCGATGCCCGAGCCATGTTTCTTGAAGCTGCCTCGAAGTACGAGGAGGCCTTGAAAATCAACCCACTGATGCATGAGGCTCTAA
>JARGOW010000193.1:0-1189 GCA_029212955.1 Planctomycetota bacterium
CCAGGGTATCACCGATGCCGTGCTCAAGAAGCTGGCCGACGGGGACACCGAGGTCTACATCATCAACTACGCCAACGCGGACATGGTGGGCCACTCGGGCAGCATGCCTGCCGTGCTGAAGGCCGTGGAAACCATCGACAACTGCCTCAAGCAAATCGTGCCCAAAGTGGTCGAACTCGGCGGAACCATGGCGATCACCGCCGACCACGGAAACGCGGAGATGCTCTGGGATGCGAAGACCGATCAGCCCCACACGGCCCACACACTGAACCTGGTTCCGTTTGTCCTGTGTGGCAAGCAGACCCAAGGCCAAGCCATGCGCTCGGGTGGCATGTTGGCCGATGTGGCGCCTACCTTGCTCGCGATTCTTGGACTCGATCCCTCCGCCGCCATGAACGGCCGTTCCCTGCTTTCCTAACTCGACCATGTCCGTGAACCCAAATGCCGCGCGTTTTGCGCCGGGTACCAACGCGAAGATTCCCGTGGGCCTCTTGGGCGCCACGGGTTCGGTGGGGCAACGCTTTGTACAGTTGCTGGCCGATCACCCGTGGTTTGATTTGGTGTGGATCGCAGCGTCCGATGGGCGCGCGGGTGAGTCTTATGGGAGCCAGGTGGCCTGGGCGCAGTCCGACGACATGCCCTCGTTTGCCGGGGACCTGATTCTTCGAAAGTCCGACGAGGCCGACCCTTCGGTCACGCCCCTGGTGTTTTCCGCCCTGCCCGCCTCCGCGGCCGGCCCCGTGGAAACCCTGCTTTCCGAGCGTGGCATCTTTATCGTCAGCAACGCGGCCAGTCATCGCATGGACTCGGATGTGCCCCTGATGATTCCCGAGGCCAACGCGGCCCACCTGGATCACCTGGAAGGCAAACGCCTGATCGCCGGCCCCAATTGCTGCGTGGCTGGTTTGGTTTTGGCCCTGGCGCCGATTCACAGAGCCTTTGGGTTGAAGCGCCTTTTCGTGGCCACCATGCAGGCCTTGTCCGGCGCGGGTTTGCCCGGTGCCGCCGGCCCCCTGGCCGAGGGCAACGTGGTACCGCGCATCAACGGCGAAGTGGACAAGCTCGAAACCGAGCCGTACAAGATCCTGGCCCAGTGGAAGAACGGTGAATGCGTGCGCCCCAGTTTCCAAATCAGCGCCCTGTGCAACCGTGTGCCCGTGGTCGATGGTCACACCATGAGCGTGTCCAT
>JARGOW010000193.1:1199-7168 GCA_029212955.1 Planctomycetota bacterium
CGAGGCGACCACGGAGCAGCTGGCCCAGGCCTGGAATGATTTCCGAGCCGAGCCCCAGGATCTCAACCTGCCCAGCGCCCCGGCCCAACCCGTGCAATGCCACACGGACGACATGGCCCCCAACCCTCGCGAATTCGCCCCGCGCAATGGAGGCATGACCTCCCACATCGGTCAACTGGAAACCTGCCCGATCCTGGGGCACAAGTTCACCCTCACCACCCACAACACCCTGCGCGGCGCCGCCGCCGGCAACCTGCTCATCGCGGAACTACTGGCGGCCAAGGGAATGTTGCGGTAAAAGGGATCCATGATCACCGTTGAAAGGATGACGCCCGAAGGCTGGGAGCGCGTGCGTGCCGTGCGCCTGCGGGCCCTGTTGGACACGCCCGATGCGTTTGGCAGGCAACATGCGGAGGAAGTGGACCGCGAGCCGGAGATCTGGCAGGAACGCCTGGCGAGTCAAACCGTGGCAACCTACCTGGCCGTTGTGGACGGGGTGGACCTGGGCATCATTGCCGTGGCGGATTACGAGGGTAAGGAGGGGGCCGCGGGCATATTCAGCATGTGGGCTGCGCCCGAAGCCCGCGGGGGCGGCGCCGCTTCGCGCTTGATCGAAACGGCCATCGAATGGGCGCGCGCCGGCGATTTTTCCAGGGTGCTCTTGGATGTGGCCGACGAGAACTCCCGCGCCATCGCCTTTTACGCACGCCACGGATTCGAACCCACGGGGATCACCGGAACCCTGCCCGAACCGCGCACCCATGTGACGGAGCACGAGCGAGAGCTCAAACTGTAGGGTCGGTTTGAGTCTAATTTGGCGGGCTGATCGGCGTCGCAACCGCGCCTGGGGAAGCGCGTAGGAAGTGGCTGTGGCTCCGCGTGCCAATGCAATCCGTGACAATTCGCCAGTGGTGACAACTCCGGATCTAGCCCCAGCCTGGCTAGGCAAGCGCCATCGGCATCCGGCTACTCCGCGTCCGAGCGGCGGTAGATCAGCACGTCTTCGCCCTGCAAGTCCAGGGGCAGGTTGGACTTGGGGATCTTCTTGATCAGGTCGTACTTGTACTCACGTCGCTTCTCTAGCATCACGTCCTCGTAGAAGAGGAAATCTACTTCCTTGAGTAGGCCGAGTTCCCGGTTGTTGGGGTCCTTCACCGGATAGCCCGCCTTGGCGTAGAAGTTGGGATCTTCGATGGTGTTGAGGCAGGGCTCGTAGTGGCGTTCGCATAGCACGAGCCATTCGGGTTTGCCGTAGACCTTCACGAACTCGTAACCTGGGGGGCATTCGGGTGCCATGCTGCGGCCGCCGATGGCGTTGGGACCATCGCCCAAGGGTCCGGGCTCGATGTTCTCCATGATCCAGGCCTCGGCCGTGTAGCGCGTGTCGCCCAGGTAGCGTTGGCTGACGGTGTAACCCACAAAAACGTGGCCGGCGATCAGGTAGATCACCGCGATGGGCATGCCAGCCGTTTTGAGTGTGGACACCTTCCAGGCTGCGTAACCGCTGAACACCGCTGCGAAGGGCATCAACGAAATCGCGTAGTCCGGACGGAAGGCCCGCGCAGAAATCGCCACATACAAGCCCATGCAAATGACCATGGAGACGACGGTTAAGGATCGCTCTCGAACCAGGCACAGGGCCAAACCCGCCAGGGCGGGCAACATGATCCAGAGGGGCAGGCAAGTGAACAAGGACTCGAGGAAGTCGCTGAGGGAAAACTCAGCGTGCTCCATCTTGTTCAAGAACTCCCACTTGATGGAAAGGTAGAAGTTGCTGAAGTCGTAGGCCGCGCCGGGGACGAAGGCCAGGAAGGAGAGAATGCAACCCAGTCCTGCAAGGATGAGGAACCCCGTGCCTTGCCCAACGGTCATGGCCTGACGCCGGATCCCCGCTACAGCGCTGATCAGGATGGCTATCCATCCGATGGCCGAGGTGTACTTCATGGCGATGGCCATGCCCATGATGATGCCCAGGAGCCAGCCCTGGCGCGGCCTCAAACCCTCGGCCCGGTCGTACTTTAGTAGCACATAGAATAGGGCAAAGAGGGCGTAAGCCGACGGCACGTCGGTTTGGACCAGGGAGGTGGAAGCCACCACCCAGCCTTGAATCGATGATGCCGCGACGACGAAGAGGGCGGCGCCGGGCCCGAACATTCGCTTGCCAAAGAGCCACAGAAGCAGCATGGCACCCAGTCCGAATATCAGAACGTTGAGTGATCGCGTGAATACCAGCGTACGTTCATAGCCGGGGACCCCGGGCATGGAAACCTTGTCGTCTCGCAGCTTCAGCGCATCGCCGACGGCCCACCAGGTGACTCCATAGGCCATGTGCAGGAAGTGCGGATAGCGGTAGTCGTGGTACTCGGTTAGGTAGGTGGGGAAATCGTCCACCTGGCGCACGATCTTGGGTTCGTCCGCGTGGAAGTTGTACTGGACCGGATTCCAGAAGGTGGTGCCCCACAGGATCGGCACCGCGCGCAGTAGGGTGCCGACGATGATGATCAGGGCCAGGGCCCGCAGCTGCTTGCCCGTGGGGCGCAGGCGTGATTCCTGGGAAGTGGGGAGGGGATCCATGGGAGGCGCATCGGTTGCGCGGAGCGATTCCAGGGCAAGGGCCGGCCATTGTCAAGCGAGCCAGGCTCCCAACGTTTCGATTTGACCCAGCGCGGGCTATTCGGAACGAGTCGCGAGCCATGCGCAGAGCCCGGATCCCAAAATGCTAGCGAGGCCGCCGCCGCGCATGATCAAACCAGGTGTGGATTGGGTGAAAGCCCACCAACCATCCACATTGAAGAGCCCCTGGGAAAGGGCCTCGCGCCAGGACCCCTCGAATTCCCGGGTGAAAACGAATGCGTAGAACACATCGCCACACTTGATCAGGAGGAGCCCGAGCAGCAGCAGGAATGCGGCAAGTGGACCCAGGGCACGGCGGGAAAGCATGAATGAAATGGGGGGTGGGCGGAGGAATCCGCCCACCCGAGGAATCAGTGGGTCAGGGACTTGGCGTAGATGGCCAATCCCATTTCAATCGCGGTGAATTGACCCTTGGACATATGCTGTTTGGTCTTGCGGACCATCGTCATGAACCAGGCTTGCTCGTCCTTGGTCGCGGGGCAGCCAATGTTGCTGGGGCCTTCGTCGGTGGGCCGGTCGGCCGTGATGAGTGGCTTGCCGCTTGAATCGGTGATGACCATCCAGGGGATGCCCCCTTGATCGGTACCGCGCAGTCGCATGGCGACCTCGGCTCCGTTGGTATGCCGTTCCACATCGATTTTGAGCAGGATGTAATCCTTGGCCATTGCGCTTGCGATGGCGGGGCGCTCGAAGAACTCTTCGAGCTTAAAGCACCAAGGTCACCAGGGAGCACCCAGGTGTACGAGCACTCGCTTGTTTTCGACTTTGGCCTGCTGCAAGGCATCGGACCATAGGAGCTCCGCATCCTGGACGGGAGCACGATTGGCTTCGAGGAAGGCCATGTAGCTTTCGCCTGTCATGTCCTTGGCCGAGCAGACTTGCACCATTTTGCCATCCGGCTCAAGCACGGCCAGTGTGGGACCGGATGCGATCCCATGGGCCTCCGCCAGTTTGGGATTGCCGATTTGGGTTAAGTGAACGACTTCGAATTCGTTGAAAATCAGTTTTCGCAGGCCAGGGGTGGACTTGGCGAACTTGAGCAGGGGGACGACTTCGGTGGTGGTTCCCCATTGCACGAGTATGCGTTTGTCTTTTTTGATGGCCTTCTTGGAAGCATCGCCCAAGGCTGGGTGCAGTGCGTCCTCTCCATTCTCGGCGAGCAAAACCTGCACGGCCCTTTCCAGGTCACCGTTGGACAGGTCGGCAACTCGCAGGTTTCCCGCCCGATCGATCAGGTAGTAGTCCGGGCGCCCGTCCACCAGATAGGTCCGCGCCGTGACCCCTGTGGAATCGATAGCCAAGGGATAAGGGATACCCGCTTGTTCGGCGACCTTCGCCATGTTTTCGGAACCCCGCTTCGTGTGTACACCGATGATGACCAGACCCTGGTCCGCGTAGCGCTCGCTCATTTCCTTGAGCTTGGGTAGCGCCCTGCGACAGGGGCCTCACCAGGTTCCCCAGAAATCCAACACGACAACCTTGCCGCGTAGGGATTTCAGATTCATGGACTGGCCGTCCGTGTTCATCCAGTCGGAAACCTCCAAGGCGGGCGGGGCTTTGCCCTCTAGGGCGTCCTTGCCCTGCCGGTTTCCGCCTTCCCTTGAGAAGTCGTCCCCCGCAGCCAGCGCGGAAGTTGTCAAGGCCAGCATGAGGCCCACGATCATCGGTATTTTCATGGGCGCATTCTCCCACGATTGATTCAAAACCACAATGGAAGGCCGGTCCCGGGCGCGCATGGGCAGCGCATTCGAGCTCCGGTTGGCAGAATGGGAATATGCCCGATCGATCTGGAAGACTGCGCGCAACCCTAATGGCCTCCCTGCTGATTCTGCCGTTGATGACCGGTTGCATGACCACCGCCATTTGGGGTGGTTCGATCGATGAGGATGAGGACGGATCCAGCACCCTAAACTATTCGGGCGGGCGCGCGATCTCCGATGATGTGTGGGTCAAAATCGCAGCCACCCCTTTCGCCTTGCTCTTTGATGTTTGCACCTATCCGATCCAAGCCTGCATTTACGGTTGGAACGATGATGATGGGGATGACTGCGATTGATCAGTTCGACGCCAAATACAGCATGTGCGTGAAGCGCTTAGCCTGGGGGTAGGATTTGGCGGGAATGGCCTCCACGTGACCGAACACCTTACGCAGGGACTTTTCGAATTTGTCGTCCACATTGGCCGACCAGAACACGATTTTCCCGTGGCGTGCCAGGGCGGCTTGAACCAGGCGTAAGCCACGGTTGGAGTACAGCCGCACATTGCCATCTTGCACGAGCGGGTCGGGGCTGTTGTCCACGTCCAACAGAATGGCGTCGTAGTAGCGCGCCGGGCAGGACTTGATCACGTCGTACACATCGACCTGTTTCACAGTCACCCGCTTGTCATCCAACAAGGCCCCATTCACCTCGCCCAAGAACTCACGGTTCCACTGCACGATCACCGGCAACAATTCCGCAACAGTCACCGCCGCTTGGCCGGGCACCAACTGCAAGACCCGCCGCAGGGTAAACCCAAAACCCAATCCCCCGATCAAAACCCTGGGAGCCTTGCTCTCCATCTCCCCACAAACCAACTCCGCCATGGTCTGCTCCGAAGCACAATTCGTCGTGCTCATCAAAGCCGTACCATCAATCCGCAAAAAGAACTCCCCATCATGCTGCTGCAAAACAAGAGTCGACCCATCGGGCGCTTGGGCGGAGGCAAGAGTAACGGTAGCTTTCATTGGGTGGGATGGGCTGGTATGGAACAATCCAACCCTAGAAAGGTAGCTCTGCGTGCGGGCAATGCGCAAGCCTTCCGGGCACGCATCGATGGGTTGCTGGTGATTCCGCCTGCTGTTACTTGTCCGTTACTGGGCAAAGTGGGTCTTGACCTAGACTGGGCGGTATGAAGAGAGCAATGATTCAATGGATGGGGGTGCTTCTGTGGCTCCCTATCTGTGGCGGCACGACCGCGTGTAGAAGTGCCCAGGTGCATACGATCGACCGCACCCATGGCGTTTACCCCGCGATGGCTGTTGAGTCGAGCCGGGTGGAGATTCCCTTGGGGGAGCGGGTTTCGGATGGGTTTGATTGGCAGGAAAAGGGGCCCTTGGATTTGTTGGAGAAGTTGAAGCAGGGGTATGTGGAGGGGGTGCAGTTTCCTTGTTTTACGGTTTGGGGGGTGCACCGGGGGTGGATTCGGGAGAGTGATATTCCGGGGTTGTTTGAGTTGGCGGATTCGACGGACCCCTGTTTGGCGGTTGTGATGAGTACCTGTTCGTTCTTACCCATGGAGCCTTCGACGGTGGGGCAGGAGGCGCTTTCCATGGTGCTGGCGTTTATGGAGGAAGA
>JARGOW010000194.1 GCA_029212955.1 Planctomycetota bacterium
GGCTTCCAGTTGCGGGGCGGGGTAGTCGAAGCTGGCCGCCACAAAGCGTTGGCGCGTGGAAGGTTTCAGTTCCTTCCAGCCGCGCTGATATCCGGGATTGAACGAGACCACCAGCATGAAATCCTTGGGCGCTGTAAGTTCCTCTCCTCGGCGATCGACGAACAGGTGTCGACGGTGATCGGTGAGAGGGTGGATGGCGACGACCACATCGGGGCGTGCTTCGGCGATTTCGTCCAAGTACAGGATGGCTCCTTCACGGACTGCGCGGGTGACGGGGCCGTCCTGCCAGACGGTGTCACCACCTTTGACCAACCAACGACCCAGTAGATCCGCGGCGCTGGTGTCGTCATGGCACGGTACGGTGATGAGGGGTCGATTCATGCGGGCCGCCATGTGCTCCACAAAACGCGTTTTTCCGCAGCCCGTGGGGCCCTTCAACATCAAGGGCAGGCGCTGGGAATAGCATCGTTCGAAGAGGTCGACTTCGCCTGCAACGGGGCAGTAGAACGGGAGATCCGTCGGGCTGGTCTCTGGATTTCGCATGGGGGTTGCAGCTGTGGCCGAAGGGGTTGATGCCAGAAATTTCATTGGTGGATGATCTCCGAAATCGAAGCCACGGTTTCGGTATTGGTTGCGCCCAACCCTTCTAGCTGGTGCTGCACTTGGCCATCCCGGTCGAGTACCGTGATGAGGTTGGAGTGGGAGTAGTTGCCCTTGGGGTCCTTCTTGTATCGGATGCCAAGGGTTGCGCCCATTTCGCGGACAGCGGAAGCGTCCCCGTGGAGCAGGGTCCAACGGGCGGTGTCGAGCTGGTTTCGTTCGGCGTAGGCTTTGAGTACGGCAGGTAGATCGCGGTCGCTGTCCATGGAGAGCAACAACCAACGCACCTGCGCCAAATCACCCTTTGTGAGCGTGCCCTCGATGGCCTTCAGGTCCGCGATGATCCGGGGGCATGCGTATTCGCAATTCGTGAAGATCATGGCAGCGACTGTGACGGTGCCGCGGAAGTCTTCTAGCGCATGTTCCTGACCCGCTTGGTCGGTCCAAAGGGATTCCAGATTGTAGATGGAGGAATCTGGTAGCGCCCCAGCTGCCGCGGGAACGTCCTCGGAGCAACAGGATCCATCCTCTTGGACCTGGTCTGTTTCGTTCGCTTTTGTCCCGTTCTTGGGGCTATTGGAGGGCTGGCAAGCCACTAGGAAAAGAGGCCATACGAGGATGAGCCATCCGGTGGTTTGATTGAGAAGTTTCATAGTTGTTCGAGGTTGGTGGCGCACCGGAAGCCCAAGTTCCGGACGGTGTATTTGGCTTCGAGGCTACTGCGGAAAGCGAATCGCATGAAAGCCGCGTAGTCCTTGGGGTCAGCGGATCCGACCGATTCAGAGCCGCAGAAGAGGTTGCGGTCCAGTCCGGAGTCCCCGCGGGATTCCCCGGTGACTAGGGCGGTGTTGAAGTCGTCCACCCACTCCCAGATCAGACCGTGCATGTCGTAGACGCCGTAAATGTTCGCGGGGTCACCACCTACGGGGCTCGGCACGATGGGGGTTGGGCGCGAGTACCAAGTGAGAATTCGCTGGTTGTAGTCGGGGTCATCCCGACCGAACTTGGCGGTTTCACTGGCGGCGGCCACATACTCCCATTCGGCGAGCATGGGCAATCTCCGTCCGGCCCATTTGGCGTAGGCGCGTGCGGCGAACCAAGAGATGTTGGTGACGGGGGCTTGCAGCATGGACTCGGGGAGTTCCAATTCGGACGGCCAGTGGATCAGATAATTGGCGTCGGCGAAAAGGCTCTTGACTTGCCCCCGGCGCCATTTGGGTTGGTCCCAAACGAATGCGAGGAACTGGGCGTTGGTTACCGGCGTGGCTTCCAATTGGAAAGCTGGCACGATCACGACTTCGGGTTCATTTTTGCCGGGATACATGGGCCGGTGGTTACCCTGGGGGACCGCGATCAGTTCGGTCAAGGCCACCGGGGCGGGCCTGTCGGGGAGGACTGCAACGGGCGCCGCCGTGGATTGGGTTTCCGCTGCTGCCGAAACGGTTGGTTCGGCCCCCACGGAGTGGTCATGCTCTGCGCTAGCTCCGCAACCGCAAAGTTGCATCGCTGCCAGGATCAGGGTTCCGTAGAGGCCGTACTTCATTTGAGATACCGGGTCCGAATTACTCGGTCTTGGCGGCGGCCACTTCTTCGAGGGTGACCTTGTCGCCGGAGTTGCCGAAGCTGTTACGCACGTAGGTGACCACGTTGGCCACATCGTCATCACTCATATTCAGCTTGGGCATGACGCTGTTGAAGGACTCCCCGTTGACCTTGATCGGCCCTTCCAGACCGTGCAGGACCACCTTGATGGAGCGTTGCTTGTCCGCCATGAGATAGTCAGAGTTGGCGAGAGGCGGGAAGGCCGAGGGGACACCTTGGCCGTTGGCCTGGTGGCACGCGAGGCAGTTGGCCTTGTAGAGACGTTCTCCGATGGCCATGCGCTCTTCCAGGGTTCGGGTGCTGGGGATTTCCTTAGCCGAAGTGGTCGGCATCGTTTGAATGGCACCACCTTCGGGAAGGTAAATACGATCATCCTGCTTGCCGGAGTAGATGGTTAGGTCGTCGGGGCCGGTAACGGTCAGCATGCCGAGCGCGCCCTTGTTGAAGGTGCGGAAGATGCTGTGGTCCACAATGATGAACGTTCCAGGAACCTCCACTTTGAATTCCACTATGGCGGAGCCGCCTGCGGGGATGAGCGTTGTTTGCACGTTGTGGTTGACGGCGGTTCCACCTTCCGCATACAGGTTGTCGAAGATTTCACCGATCACGTGGAAGGAGCTCACCAGGTTGGGACCACCGTTTCCCACGTAAAGGCGAACGGTTTCGCCCACGTTGGCGGTGATGGCCTTGTCGCCAACGAGTGCGCCTACGGAACCGTTGAACAGCACGTAGTCGGGGATCTCCTGGAGTGCTTTCTCCATGTTGAAAGCCTGCAGTCCCTCTTCGCCGTAGGCGCCTTCGGTGTAGAAGTCGCCCTGCATCAGGTAGTACTCCTTGTCGACTTTGGGCAGGCCGCCCTTGGGCTCGACTTGAATCAAACCGTACATGCCATTGGCGATGTGCATGCCCACCGGAGCGGTGGCGCAGTGGTAGACGTACAGACCCGGTCGCGTGACCTGGAACGAAAACTGGGAGGTGTGTCCGGGAGCCGTGAAGCTTGAGGCCGCACCACCGCCGGGCCCCGTCACCGAGTGCAGGTCGATGTTGTGGGGCATCTTGCTATCGGGAGAGTTGTGCAGGTTGAATTGAACCACGTCGCCGACCCGGGTCCGGATGTAACTACCAGGGACGGTTCCACCAAAGGTCCAGAAGGTGTATTCGACGCCATCGGCGATGGGGCCCACGTGCTCCTCCACTTCCAAATCCACGATCAACTTGGTGGCGTGGTCGCGGGTGATGGGCGGGGGCACCATGGGCGGAGAGGTGAGTACGGCATGCTCTTCGCCGATGATGGGGCCAAAGTCGTCGTCGGGTGTGGAAGCGTGGACGGCGCCAGAGGAGCCCTTGGGGGTTTCGCCCGGCGTGGATGTTTGGTCGGCTTGGGAGCAAGCTCCGATCAGGAAGGGGCTGGCGATGAGTGCGCAAATGAGATTGCGTGAGGGGATTCGTAGTTTGATGGTGTTCATCGGAGAATGGACAGGGGTCCGAGTAGGGGTGAGGTTGGTGGGGCGGCCATGGCGCCGCGATGGAAGGAAGGTCCCCGGCCCAAGACTTGGGCCGGGGGAGAAGTGCTCTCTAGAGCGACTTGTCGGGTGCGGCGGGGACTGGGTTGCTGGTGACAGCACCTGCGCTTTCGTCCATGACCGGAAGGCCATAGGAGATGAAGTTCTTGATGAAGAACACCATTCCCAGGGTCAGCAGAGCGCCAGCGCAGACCAGGCCGAAGGCGTGGACTTCGAGGCTCTCTTGCACGTGCATGAAGTCCATTCCGGCCTTGCGCTCCATGTACACCTGGGCCACGCCCATGACGCCAAAGGCTCCAGTCATGCAAACCATGCCAATGTTGCTTAGCCAGAAGCCCCACTCGGCCATCCAATGCTTGTGCATGGCGCGGCCGGTCAGTTGGGGAAGGGCGTAGCTGATCATGGCGAGCACGATCATGGCGTAGGCTCCCCAGAAGGCCATGTGTCCGTGCATCGCTGTGACCAGCGTTCCGTGGGTCCACATGTTGACGCCGGGGAGCGTGTGGGCGAATCCGAGGAAACCAGCCCCCACGAAACTCATGATGGCGCAACCCAGGGTCCACATCAGGGCGATGCGGTTCGGGTTCTTGCGGCCGCCGCGGCGTGCCATGGACAGGGCGTACATGGCCATGCCAAGGAAGGCCAGGGGCTCCAGTGCCGAGAACACTCCACCCACCATCAACCAATAGCGGGGCGCGCCCGTGTAGTAGTAGTGGTGCCCGGTACCGAGGATGCCCGACAGGAAAGTGAAGCCAACGATCACGTAGAGCCACTTCTCGATGACTTCGCGGTCGATGCCGGTGAGCTTGATCAGCAGGAACGAAAGGATCGCGCCCATGATGAGCTCCCAAACGCCTTCCACCCAAAGGTGAACCACCCACCAGCGGAAG
This sequence comes from Planctomycetota bacterium, assembly GCA_029212955.1. Lineage (GTDB taxonomy): Bacteria > Planctomycetota > UBA1135 > UBA1135 > NORP259. The sequence continues at coordinate 4,616 of JARGOW010000194.1, forward strand.
AACGAGTCAAAGGTCACGTTGTCGAAGTCGATCATGCCCGGCAGGTAGAGCAGTGCGGACATCAACAGGCCGAAGAACAGAACCATGGCCGTGGTTGTTTTGCGCTTTCCCGTCCAGATCGTCATGAAGATGATCAGCAGGAATGTGAGAACATTGACCACCACCAAGTAGTCGAGTTCGCGGGGGATCTCGAGGAATTTGCGGCCCTCCCAATGGTTGAAGTGGTAACCCACCACCGCAACAACGCCGACCAGAAGTAAGGAGATCAGCTGAATCCAAGCGAGCTTGGGCATCCAGATTTCACGCTCCGATTCTTCGGGGATGATGTAGTAGGCGGACCCCATGAAACCCGTCAGTAGCCAAACCACGAGCAGGTTTGTGTGCACGGCACGGGCGGTGTTGAAGGGGATCAGTTCGTGCAGGTTGTCGAAGCCCATGCGTGCGAATCCAAGAATGAATCCGTACACGAGCTGGAGGGAGAACAGCAGCATGCAAGCCGCAAAAAACCAGTAGGCGATCTTCTGAGTTTTGTACTTCATTACAGGGTCTCCAGGTATTGGATGATGGTGTCCATGTCTTCACCCTTGATTCCAAGGTTGGGCATGGTGGTTCCGGGTTTGACCGACTGGGGGTCGCTGATCCACTTGATCAGGTAATCCCGATCCAAGCGCGAGGAGACGCCGTCCAGGGCGGGGCCCACGGTTCCTCCGCCGCCTTGAACGCTATGGCAGCCGAAGCAGGTGCCCATTTGCTTGGGTGCCTCCGCAAGCACCGCGGCGGTCACGGGGGTGGGTTGGCGACTGGTGTCCACCGCCATGTCCGGGTCCGCAGGGAACCCGTTGGTGTCAATGCGGCCGACCCAAGCGAGGAAGGCGATGATGTCCGCCCGGTGGCCAGCGGAAACTTCCTCCCCAACTTCGTCGGGGTTGAAAATGTCGTACTTGACCATTTGGCGCCCGTCCTGCGTGTAGCGGGAGGGGTCACGGAGGAGGTCGTCGATGTAAACTTCGCCGCGGCGTTCTACGACCTTGGTGAGTTCGGGGGCGTAGTAAGCGCCTTCACCCATAAGGGTGTGGCAGCCCATGCAGTTGTTCTTGTTCCAGATGTGGTGACCGCGGACGACCTGTTCGGACATCTGCTCCTGATTGGAGCGTTCGGGCATGGCTTTCAGGGTGTCCATGGTGAGGAGCAGGAAAGCCACACCGCACAGGGCGGTACCACCGAGGAAGAACGCTTTGGCGGCGGACTTGGTGAGCATGATTGCGAGTGGTGGGGAGGAGGGAAGGGGGATTCACCGGGCCCGATTTCCGGGCCGCTACGGTGGTTTTCCTTAAGTAAAGCAAGGCACATGCCAGACGGCTTTGCGTCCGATAGGGCCCCTCCTGGGGCTTGGAGCAGGGTTTGATCCCCATTGCGTTGTTGTATTGACAACATGCTGTGTTGTTGATCTAATAACTTGTTGTGAAACCGATACCTCCCCGCGAATTGGAGCTGCTCTTCCAGATATCCATCGATCTGTCGGCTTCATTCAGCTCCCAGGACCGGCATCAGCGCCTGGTGGAAGCTGTGGAGTCCGCGCTCCCCGTGGACGCGGTCACCCTGATGCGGCATAGCGACGGGGTTCTGTTCCCGGTCGCCCAGCACGGACTTTCCCGGGACGCTCTAGGCCGGGATTTCCCCATTGCTCAGCACCCTCGATTGCAGGAGATAGTGAGGAGCACGCGCCCAACGATTTTCCCCCATGACTCGGACCTGCCCGATCCGTTTGACGGTTTGGTGTTGGGCGACCATGTGCTTTCGGGCGTGGTCCATGCATGTGTGGGTTGTCCGCTCGTCGCCGACGGGCGGCTCATTGGCGTTTTGACCTTGGATGCTTTGGAAGCCAGGCAGTTCGAAACCATCAGCCCGGCCTTTTTTTCATCCCTGGCTGCGCTTGCTGGGGCATCGCTCCGCACGGCCCTCTTGATCGAGGAACTGGAGGCCGTGCGGCAGCATCAGGATCTTGTGGCATCCGATCAAAACAAGGCGAGTCGGCAGCGCCTGGGTGCGGATCTCATCGGGGACAGCACGCCGGTGGATTCGTTGCGGAGCGAAATCAAAGCGATCGGTCCTTCGGACTTTCCCGTGTTGATCACCGGTGAGACCGGCGCGGGTAAGGAGCCCACCGTGCGCAAGCTGCACGAGGCCTCCGCACGGGCGGACAAGCCGCTCATCTACGTGAACTGCGCCGCATTGCCCGAATCCCTTGCGGAATCGGAACTCTTCGGGCATGCGGCAGGTTCGTTCACCGATGCCCACGGCGTTCGATTGGGCAAATTCCAACTCGCGGATGGTGCCAGCCTATTCCTGGACGAAATCGGAGAGCTTCCCCTTTCGATCCAGCCGAAATTGCTCCGCATTTTGCAGTCTGGTGAAGTTCAGCGGGTGGGCAGCGATGAACCGATCGAGGTCGATGTGCGCTTGTTTGCGGCCACGAACAGGGATTTAC
>JARGOW010000195.1:0-6660 GCA_029212955.1 Planctomycetota bacterium
ACGCCGTTTCGGTTCCCGATGCGTCGCGCTGGAAGTACGGCAAGCTACTCCTGAATCTGGGCAATGCGGTGGACGCATTCGGCCTGCCGGATCCCGGGTTCCAGGGCCTCATCAAGCGGGCGGTGGACGAAGGCCGATGCTGCCTGCGCGCCGCCAACCTGGGTTTCTTAGCCACAGTGGATCTGCTCGCCGCCATGGAAAAGGGGCCCCAGCCTGAAACCATTGATGGTCAATCGCGCCGAGGTGGATCCACTTGGCAGAGTGCGGCCCGGGGCCTTCCCCTGGAAACCGACCACCTGAATGGCTGGATCGTGGAGCTTGGCCTTCGCCACGGCGTACCCACGCCGGTCAATCAAGCGTTCGTGCGCTTGTCGAAGTTGGGCGCCGCGCCGCGCAGCGTCCCCCTGGCCCAGGTGCAAGCCTGGGCTGAGTGAATCAGTCCGCCAGTGTGTCGATGAGGGCGCGGCAGGAGGCCATGGCGGCGATGCGGTGCCGCTTGGGCAGGGACGGGATCGCCAGGGATTTGTGGTTGAAGTAGTTTCCCACCACGCCGGAGGTCACGGTCCATGCGGGGTGTGCCGTTTCTGTGATGCTCGGTTAGCATGGGTGGATCTGAGTTCGCCCGAACGCCAATGCCATGAACATCACCCTGCGCCCTATTCACCCCTCGGACCTTCCCACGTTTTTTGAGCATATCCAGGACAAGGAGGCCCAGCACATGGCCGCCTTTGTGCACGAGGATCCGAGCGATCGAGCGGGATTTGATTCCCATTGGGCCAGGTTGATGGCCTCGCCCCGCATCCTCAAGTTTGCTATCGAGGTGGACTCGGAGTTGGTGGGGCACATCATGAGCTTTGACATGCCGGGCGAGAATGACCAGCTGGACCGGGAGATCACCTACTGGATCGACAAGGACCACTGGGGCAAGGGCGTTGCCACGGGAGCATTACAGCGCTTCCTGGGTGAAGAGAAAACCCGCCCCCTCAACGGCCGCGCCGCCAAGGACAACATCGCATCCATCCGCTCCATGGAAAAGTGCGGCTTCGTCCTCGCCGCCGAAGAACGCGGCTTCGCCAACGCCCGCGGCGCGGAGATTGACGAAGTTGTGATGCGGTTGGGGTGATCGGAGTTGACCGGCAAGGAGCATTGCCGCGTGTTCAGCCTCCGCGGCTCTATACCCGAGATTGCGTCGGAATGCAGTGGGCCTCAACTCTATCCACAATTCGGAGCCGGGGGACGCTGCTCTACTTTCCAGCCTGAATCGAGGCGATGAGTGCTTGCACGTCTTCGCTAGTGAAACCGCCGCGGCCTCCTTCGAGGATTCCACCGTTTCCAAGCCGACCATTGACATTCGGAAGAGTGAGAACTTTTCCTGCACTCAGGATTGCGAGCCGCATATTTAAAAGGGCTTCGGTGTAGTCGCCGAACTCATCTCGCTGCCCGGGGATGGGGGTGAAGCCGAGGGCGGGATTGCCGAGTTGGTCGGTGGATTCGAACAGCTTCATGTCGAAGTGCTTTGCCGCGGACAGAAATACAGTCTTGCCCTCGTGCTCGAACTCCTGGGCGCCAGGTTCACCCGCGTTGACCTCACCGCGGAATTCGAGCGGATAGTAGGCGTCAGCCGCAGGTATCGAAGGCGTGGACTGGCAGGCGAACAAAACGAGGACGCAGAGGATGGTGAATCGTGATTTCATAACTTCAGTGTATGGGGGTGGCCGGAGGCTCCGAAAGGTGCGATTTGGTTCACAGGATCACGGGTTGGGAGCTTGGATCTTCTCCAACATCATGCGTGCCCTAGCAGGAGCTGCCCCAGTCTCTTTTGCCATTTGCTCAAGGGCTTCGTATAGCTTCTTGTTCGCGATTTTGGCAGCCAATCGGCAGTAGTCACTGTACTCGCGCCACGGTCGGTTGGCGGCAGCGTCGAGAAGAATGGCGTTGAGTCGGCTGCGTTGGGATTCGGTCAGAGGACAGGACTTCAGTTTTCGGAGCAGGAGGGCTTTGGTGTACCCAGACCCAAAGTAGTAGGGGTCGAAATCAATGAAGGCGATGGCGAATTCGAGTTTGTAGGGCGCAGTTGGCATCTCACGGGCAAAAGAACTATCCAAGGAGGACCAGAGTTTCGCTCCAAGAGAACGAAGGCCAGCCAAGACTCGCTCTTCCGATTCCCTATGCTTCCGTGAATTCCTTAGTTCAGGGTTCCTGCGTTCAGCATAGTGATTGTCCCAAAAAGCCTTATTGAGCCGAATCCATTCCGCGGCATCGCGCATGACGGCGGTGAGGTGAATCTTGTCAGTTGCGTCTTTCATGGGCGAACACTGTGTTGAGCCGAGTGTATCGCTTTTCGCTCGCGGTGTAGAAGGACCGTGGAAAGCAAACCAAATCATGTCAATGAAGGAGGGGGCACCGCCAGCTAAACCAGCGGTGCCCCCTCTATCATGGGGAAGGGAACTTCCAGGTGGTTACGCGCCGAGGCGGCGGAGGGCGATGTCTAGGGGCAGGAGGATCAGGGCTGCGAGTAGCCACCACCAGAAGGTGTCTTGGGGGGCTTCGGCGGGGTCGCCTTGGAAGGTGAAGTCGGCGGTTGCGACGGCGTTTTCGGAGCCGCCGGTGTCCTTGGCGATGCGCGTTAGGGCTGCGGGGTCGGGCAGCAGTTCGGCGTATTCGGGGCTGTAGGATTCGGTGAGGCTCAGGGTCTTCATGGAGATGACCTGGCCGTCGAGTTCGTAGGAGAGCACCAGGTGGTGGGCTTCGCCGTACTTTTCGATGGGGAACTCGGCGGAGAAGAGGCCGGGGCCTTGGGCGGCGCTGGGCAGTTCTTCGCGTTCGCCATTGGGTTTCATGAGGGTGATCTTGGGCGTCACGTCGCTGCGGAAGGAACCGGAGCGGTCGCGCACGTCCTGGTAGATCTTGGCCTTGCCACCTTTGACTTCGATGCGCGACATGGTCTGCAGATCGGAGCTGGTGCCGGTGTTCATGACCGAGCGCACCAGCTGGCCCCAGAACTTGCCGAAGCCCTCCCAGGAAATCCAATCACTGGCCCAGCGGGCTTTGGCGTCGGAGGTGAAGGCGGCGGAGCGGCCCAGCCCGTAGTTCCAAGTGGCCAGGATCGGATCACCGTAATCGGATAGCAGTGCCACTTCGGCGCGCTGCTTGGCTTGGGTGGCTGTATAGCCCATGAGGAACGGAATGTCCTCGTCGCTCACGCCCTTGAGTCCATCGGTGGGCGTGCCGACTGTGGGGACAAACGGCTCCTCCACGATCATGGCCTTCGACGCGCGCATGGTTTCGCGGGTAAAGATCTGCGGGATGCTGGAGAAGTCGTTGGTGAAGTATGCTTCGCCACCGCCCTGGCTAGACAGGCGTTGCAGGAATTCCTGGTCCGCACCGTCGCCGATTCCGATGGTGGAAAGCGTCATGCCCTCGGCGGTCAGGTGACCGACCAGGGTGTCGTATCCAGAGCCCTGGGTTTGGCCGTCGGACAACAGGATCACGTGGCGGATCTTGGAGTCTTCCTCGAGCAGGGCCTTGTAGGCCTCGTGCAGTCCCGGATAGATGTTGGTTCCGCCGCCTGCGGAAAGGCGCGCGATGTTGTTTTGGATGCTGGTGCGGTCCGCGGCGCTGGTGATGGGGGAGATCCATTCGGCGCGGCCGTCGAAGGCCACCACGCCGAAGCGGTCGTGGTCCTTGAGGACTTCGGCGGAGGCGATGGCGGCTTCCTTGGCCAGGCCGATCTTGTGGCCGCCCATGGAACCGGACTTGTCGATAACCAACATCAAGCTCAGGTTGGGCTTTTCAATGTTCTTTTTGATCGGCATGCGCACGGGCAGGGTGTCCTCGATGGGCGTGCGGTAGTAGCCGCCCAGGCCGAAGCTTTTTCGCCCCCGATCATGATCAGGCCGCCACCCATCTCGCGCACGTAGGTCTTCACCGCTTCCATGGCGCCCGGGCGGAAGTGTTCGCTGGGCAGGTCGGACAGGACCAGGGCGTCGTAGTTGAGCAGGTCGCGCAGGTCCGTGGGTGCACCGGCTGCGGGGCGCTCCTCCACGGACAGGCCCTGGCTTTCAAGGGCTTCGATGAGGTATCGGCTGGCGCCCGGTTGGCGCTCCACCAGCAGCACCTTGGGTTTTCCAGCCACTTTGACCGCGCCGCGTACGGCGTTGTTTTCCAGGCGAGTATCGCCCTTGGCTTCGACTAGGGCTTCGTAGCTGTAATAGCCCTCATCCAGGGTCAGGCGCTCCATGCGCAGTTGGTTGGTGCCTTTCTTGAGCTCCATTTCGCGGTTGGCGATGCGGAAGCCATTGCGGAAGAGTGTGACGTTGGCGCTGGTGGGTTGGTTGGCCACAATATGCACTGTCAGGTTGAAGGGCTGCTTGACGTGCACTTCGGCTGGCATTTCGATGGCCTGGGCCAGCACCTCCAGATGCTCGGACGGAGGGGGTGTGTGGGTGTTGACCGTGATGCCGGACTCGCGCAGGGCGCGCAACTCGCGGCCCACCTGACCTCGGTTGTGGTTGCCATCGGTGAACAGGACCAATCGTCCGCGGGCCTCCACGGGGATCAGGCTGCGAGCCAAGCGCAGGGCAGCCGCCGTGTCGGTGCGTTCGATCTGGAGGTTCTGGCGCCATTTCTCGATACGCTCCAGGTTGTCCTGGGCGGTTTTTAGGGCCCCGGCATCGGGGGTCTCGGCGGTTTCCAGGGTTTGCAGGGCGCTTTGGAATTTTGTGCGGTTGCGGCGGTGCAGGATTCCTTCCAGGCTTTGCTCTTTGGGCTCGATGGGGGTGGTGTCCAGGGTCCTTTGCACCTTGGGTTGACCGGCGAACACGACGAGGGCGGAGCTTTGGTGGCGTTCCAGATCGGAGGTGGCATCGAGAACGTGGGCCAGGGAATGTTCCAGCGCTGAGTCCTCCGTGCTGTCGGAAATGTCGAGCACGTAGATGACGGCTTCGTCCTCGGCGGGCAGGAAAAGCACGGGCCGGGCGAGGCCAGCCAGGATGGCCAACAGCCCCAGGCCGCGCAGGCCCGTTGCCAGATACCGGCGACCGCGGCCCAAACCGGCGTAACTCTTCCAGCTCCAAAAGAGCAGCAGGGCCGCCAGGGGAATGGCCCACAGGAAGAACTGGGGATTCTCGAACTTCAGCATGGGTTATTCGGTGAGGCGGCGGTGGAAGGTGAACCATTCCAGGGCCCACAGGGCCAGGGCGATCCAGGCGAGCCAGGGCCAGAGTTCGCCCTGGAACCAGGCGTTGCTCAGTTGGGTTCCGGCATTGCCGTCGCCCAGGGATTCGGGAATGGTGATGGAGGATTCCTGTCCGTCGAACAGGTTGACCGCGGTGGCGAAGCTGCCCCCGGCCAGGGTGAATAGGTAGACGCCGCTTTGTTCGGTTTTGTCGAATCGAAAGGAGCCGTCCAGAAGGGGCAGGGGCTCACGGATGACTTCGTCGTTTCGCATGTACGAAACGAAAGCGTCGCCGGCGGGGACTTTGCGGATGGGCTCGATGACCTGGCCGGGCGCGTAGAGGCTTTCGACCAACACGTCTTCCTCGCTTTCGAACCATGCCACCGAGTTGCGTAGCAACAGGGGGAAGGCGATGCGGAAGGGGAACAACTCGTCGGTCACGTCGAAGGCCACGTACAGGACCTTGCGCGCGGGCAAGTCAAAGGCGGCCAGTAGCGGGCCTTCGAAGGATTGCACCAGGGCCTCACCGCCGGAAAGTTCCAGGGTGCGCGACTTGGGCAGGGCCAGATCTTCCAGGTTCAGGTAGCGGCACAGGATGTGATTTTGATTCCACTCGCGCACGGCGGGGGAAAGCTGGGAGCCGGTGATCTTGGCGGGCACGCCCTCGGGAATATCCGTGGCCAGCAGGATGAAGTTGCCCGTCGCGGGCAGGCTCGGCGGCAGCTCGTCCATGCAAAGCGTGATGTCCGCGGCGCGTTCTTCGGGCGACATGGACTCGTAGTGGGAGGCCGAGCACATGAAGCTGTCCGTGGAAATGGCGGAGGCCATGGACTCGAGGGCCACCCACACGGGTTTGGCACGATCCAGATCCGGGGCGATCAGGGCCACCTTGCGCAGGCGGCGCGGGGGCAACACGGCCCAGGCTTCGTTGTCGGCCAGGTAGGCGTCCTCGGGCGTGAGCTTGAGGCTTAGCGTTCCGCCCTCGGGCAATTCCATCTGGTGTTCGAAGGTCTGATTCTTACCCGGCTCCAGGGTGTAATCCATGACCTTGACCGTGCGGTCGTTGAGCAGCAATTCCAGGCGCACGTCCTGGGCCTCGCCGCCGTGGTTGATCAATTCCCCGGAGAGCGCGTCCACGCCCAGGGAAGGATTGCGGCGCGCGTAGAAGCGCGCGATGCCCACGTTTTCCGTGGCACTTCCGATGGGCAGCCAATGGGCGGTTTCCGTTTCGGCCAGGGCTTCGGGGACAGACCCTCCGTCGCCATCGCTGAGCAGGATCATGCGCGCGTTTTCCCGGTCCTCCAGCACGTTGTCGGTGAATTGCAACAGGCCTTCCATATCCAGGGCCGTCTGGGTGGGAGCTGTGTGCTTGAGACCCTCGCGCAATTGCACGGTGCTGCGCGTGAAGGGGCTGAGGATGCGGAGATCTGCGCCCATGGAAACGATTAGCATCTCATCGCCCCGGCTGCGATCATCCACGATTT
>JARGOW010000195.1:6670-7093 GCA_029212955.1 Planctomycetota bacterium
GCGCTCGAGCATGAGGTCGTAGCGTGTCTCCAGGGTGGAAGCATCTTCCAGGGTGTTCATGGAGGAGGAGACGTCCAGGACCAAGACCGTGGATGTTCCCTGGGCGTTGCCGAAGAGGCCGCTGGGGCGCGCAAGCGCGAACACCAGGGAAGCCAGGATCAGGAGCTGCAGAAGCAGGGAATACAGACGGCGTAGCTTCTGAAAGAGGGACCGAGCTTGGGTCTCGACCAGCAGTTTGTCCCAAAGGGGCAAGTGCGAAACCACCTGGCCCCGGCGCCGGATCTTGAGGATGTAAAGCGCGATGACCGGCAGAGAAAGCAGGCCGGCGGCGAAGAAAATGGGGGCGAGAAAGCTCATCGAACCAGGCCTCCCCCGCGCAACAGGGCCAGCACCAAATCGTCGAAGGGCTGGTTGGTGGGCGCC
>JARGOW010000196.1:0-2452 GCA_029212955.1 Planctomycetota bacterium
CACTATGGCTGCACATTCGATGACGTGATCGTCGAAAACATTTTTACCACCGACATGGCCCGGTTCCTCGAGGTCGCCGCGTACCGCGGCACGATTTACACAGCCGGCTTTCCCACCGGCTCATGGCTCGAGGTCAAGGGGTTGGCCCTGCCCGAGTTTTTGATCGAAATCGAAATGGAAGCCCATAGACCCCGCTAGGCTCCAGCAAGCAACCCACCGCGAAGCAATCTGTTGGGTTGGAACCCAGATGCCACTTCCAAGCCTTAAAGGGCTAGAACAAGCCCACTCCCCCCGGCGGTTTACGCAGGACCGCTGGCATCGGGCTTGAAGCGTCAGCCCGACGACACTTGCTTGCGGATGTCTTCCGCCAGGTCGTAGGCGTCCGTACGCAGGCGGGCCAGATCGGGGGAAAGCATCAAATCATTGATGCTGCCCATGCCACCGTAAGCCCGCAGCAGATGTTCTATGCCGGAAAAATCGCTGGCCTTCAAACGGCGCGCGCTCTCCGAAATCCATTGGCTCCAATGGTCCTGCCCTGTGGCGGAAAGACCAACGCGCAATTCTTCCAGGATCGACAACAGTTCGGTGGTTTTAGGTCCCATGGGCTTCTCTTTGGCGGGCGGGGTCGCGCTTGATCAGAATGACATGCCGATACTTGGCTGGCAAGTTTCACCGGGGAGGCTTCCGACTCCAATGTGGGCTTGGGGGTTGAGGCGCTTCGCCACGGGCACAGGCAGTCCTCCGCATGCCCGAGGCCCCGCAGCCGCTTGAGCCGGGATCCAGCGCCGATACCGGACACCAACATCTCGTTCCAAACAGCCCACGGTCCATTGCTTCCTGGCCATATCCGCTCATTGGAAAATCAATTCCACCGCATCGGTGAAGTTCGATGTGGACGCACCACCGACCAGGTCCCGGTGCCACGCCTGGAAAACCCGGGTCTCCCCCGCCGTGATCATGGTGGACCCCGTGGAAGAGGGAACATCGTTCAAGTCCAATGTGAACTGGGCACGACCGGCAGCATCCGACAGGCGCAGCTCGCCCATGCGATTGAAGCGGCCCAGGGCACTGTTGAGGCACAGGCGTCCCTGGCTCCCCAGGGGAACAATCCCCGTACCGGCGCTGCCCCCGACCAGGAATAGGGTGAATTGCCCCAGGGGCAGTCCGGACGCCGTCAGGGTCGTGTGATTGACCGCGACCGTCTCCGAACCCGCCACCTCCAGACTCCCCAACTGACCCGTGGAGTTCGCCAAGCCAGGACAGGCCGTCACCGGCTGGCCAAAAGTCCGATCGTTTCGCAGCCACTGCAATCGATTGTTCTGCCCGATGGAATGGAAGATCTCGACCACATCCATATCCCCATCGCCTTCGAAGTCCACCAGATTTCGGCTCTGGATGTAGTCGTTCGGTGTGTAGGACCGAATATCCACCCGGTTGGAAAAAGTGCCGTCCCCCTCGTTCACAAAATAGGACAGCCAACCGTGGTAGTGGATGTAGTCGTTCCAACCGAAAACCAAGTCCTTATCCCCGTCCCCATCCATGTCCGCGGACCGTTGTAGCCCCACGCGGATCGGTCCCCCCGTGCTTGGCAAACTGGTCAACATGGGGACCTCTGGGCCAAAGCTTCCGGTCCCATCGTTGAGCGATAGATGCATGCCCGAACCGTCGGAAAGAATCAAATCCTGATCCCCGTCACCGTCCCAATCCACACTCTCATTCCGAAGCCAAACGGGCATGGGGTGATTGGAAGGACCAAAGCTCCAGGACCCGGCCAAGGACTGGTTGGCTGCCCAAGTCCCCGCGTTGCCCTGCCGATCGAGGCCTCCCACATCCAAGTCCCCATCCCCATCGAAGTCCGCAAAAATCGGCGCCGATTTCGTGGGGCTGAAACCCAAGGTCGTTGCGTAGGCCAGGCCCGTCGGGCTGGCTTCGTACAACAGGAATTGGGAATCATTCACACCCAGCAACACCAGGATCATCACAAGCTCTTGGTCCCCATCCCCATCCAGGTCGACCACCTGCAAACCTTTCATGTCCCAAAACACGAGGTTCAATGCAAAGGTGTGGGGTGTCCACCCTCCGCCGGCCCCATCGTTTTCGTACCACGTGATCACTTCCGTTTCCGTGGAGAAATTGTGGTGGCTTGTGACCACATCCAAATGCCCGTCCAGGTTCACATCCAAGACCTGGCAATAGGTTGGGTTGACCGATATCGAAGCCACCGTGTGCTCCACCCAAGCTCCACCGGTAGGATTCTCTAGCCAACTGATCAGTTGGTTGGTTCCATTGTGCATCAACAGATCCATGGCGCCATCCGAGTTGTAATCCCCCGGGAATGTGGTTCCGTACCAAAGGTACGTGGACGCTTCGGTGGGAAGGTCATTCACGGACCATTGCCCGAAACACGGGCTGACCATCGCGAGGAACAAAAAAGGGGCAGGGACTTTCATGC
>JARGOW010000196.1:2462-7087 GCA_029212955.1 Planctomycetota bacterium
GGTTCAGGCTTGGAGAAATGGAAACGGCCATAGCGAACGAAGCCATTCGCGGTACTTGCATTTTATCCCTTGTGGTTCAAACTCGCCAACGAAGCCCGTTGGGCGGATCGTGGTAGGACTTTGCAACGCCGACGCCCGTGCGCTCCAATGCCCGGATGCCAATCCCCTTGCCTTCCAGACAACCAAGCCATGTTCGCCAACCTACGCTAGACCGGGAAGCGCCGAGCGAATCGATCCCAAGGATGCCATAGCGCCCTGGTTCGCTTTGGGCTGGTTCGCCGTAACCTGGCCTTCGAATCCAACGATCGAACCTGGGATCGCTGCCCCGAAGCAGTCGGAGTTACGCCTCTACTTGCACCAGGCGAACCAGATGGATGTCGACGTCATCCTCACCAAAAGGCTCAAACCCGCTGTGGCTGTAAAAGGAAACAGAGTCCGTCCACTCAGGTTGGGTGTGGGTCACCAGACGCCGTAGTCCGGCTTGCTTGGTGGCCTCGATGCAACGCTGAATTAGGGCGGAGGCTATGCCGCACCGCCGATGCTCGCAGTGGGTGGACACGCGCACCAGTTGCGCGTGCTCCTCCGCGAACAGCAATCCCGCGGTCCCCACCAAACGGCCCTCGATCTCGGCCACAAAGAACTGGCCACCGGAAAAGATGTACGAGAACAGAATGTCCTCCAAGTCAGGATTCTTGGACGCATCTACGTTTCCAAAACGTTCGCCGAGGCCCGACTCGATGAGTCGCCTCGCAGCGTCCTGATCGCTTTCCACGTAGTCTCTAATCTTGAACACGAGTCATGCTTCCTATGGGTGGATTGTACCAGTGCCTTCACAAAGGAAAGGACCACCGGGCCTAGTCCGTGATTTCACAACCAAGTGTCGCAATCTGGGAATCAGGCTCCCCTGGGCCCCTTGCAGCCCTGAATCGGCACATCGTTGTCCGCGCTAGACTTCGGCTTCCACGGGTTTTACAAACAACCAGGCCAGCAGGCACAACAGGGCAAGCTTCTGGGAGGTAGGTACCAAAGGCGTCAACTCGCTACCCCATTGCACCATCGAATAGCTCACGTAGTTCACCAGAGACGCTAGCAGGGTGCCGGACAACCACAACTTTCGCGCGAGGGTCACATTCGAGTCACGCCAATCGATCACCGCCACAAGAACCGTGGGGATCAAACCGGCGGCCCCCGCTGTCAGGGTGATGCGATGGTGCGATAGGTCCAATCGGAACGCCTGTTCCATGCAAAGGAGTCCTGTCAAAATAGCGGCCACGCTTCCCAGGATTCGGCTCAAAGTCCTCCAGGGTTGCGCCACCGGCACCCGCCACCAGAGGGGCCACAAACCTCCCCCTATCAAGATCACAATCCCCACCGCCATGGAACCCGCACCCCAACGGTTCGCACGTCCGTCTGAGGTTTCGGAGGAAAGCACATCGCACAGAAAGTTGCGGAAAAAGTCATGGCCCTCGCTCCCGGCATCGAAAGAACTCCCACCCGGATATAGTGCCATGGCGAGAACCCACATCGCAGTGAAGGCGACGACCGTTCTGCGGTTGCGACTCCATCCAATGCCACCGACGCCCTTGGGCTCAACGGGTTCCAAACGCCCCTCCGGGTTTCGCATGGGGCCATGCATTCCATTCCCCAATTTTCTGCATGGCACCGATCACCCTAGCGGGATTCCTGCTCCGTGTAGAACTCGATTCGGATAGCGATCACATCCCCATCCGGCCCACGCCGCAAACTCCCAGGAGACAGCCCATCCCCCATGCCCGTGCAAGACACCGCTCCTCCCGGCACCACTCCAGCCCCCAGGGACACGCCCGTGGCTGCACAGCACATGGCATACCATCGTCCACCCAAGGCGACCATGACCGGATCCACCGCCTCCGGGTCATCGGGCACAACCCTCGGATCCCCCAGGGTTCCAGTTTCGAAAATGCCCGCTTGACCTGAGTCCACAGCAATCCCCGTCTCCTGCAGGATCCAGGCCCCTTCCGGCTCCAGGTCAAAGTCCCCGTGGACCGCGACCAGAACACGATTGCGTGCCCCCCAGCCTCCGATGTCGCCAATCCTCGTTTGCACATGCCACCGGCCCGGTTTGACCTGCGACACCACGGAAACGAGTCGCTCATCCTCAAGGTGTTCCTCGGAACCGTAGCAAGGATCGCAAAGTGCCAAGCGTCCCGATTCGGCCTCGAATGCACCGATTTTGTGCCAACCATTCAGCGCCGAGTGCATCCGAGTTTGCGCGCTGGAAAATCCAAAGTCCTCGCGGAAGACCTTCTCGGTCCATCCTGCCCCGCCTGACCCCGCCGCAGTGGCGTGGGCACCTGAGTCGGGCATTACGATCAGGAAGTACACCATGTAGCAAACGCCAAGTATCAGCGCGCCAATCTTCTTTTGCTTGGAATTCATGCCCGAGGGTCTTGTTGCGCGCGGTGATGGAAGAAGGAGCCGCATTCCTGGTCCAGTTTGAATCGGTCCCAGTCGCATTTGGAGGGAAGACCGCCACCCTCCGCCCATTGGAGGCGGCTACCCGGATTCCGACGGCTCATTTGTCCGACCAAACGGCCAACTCATTGCCGGCCGGGTCGAGGAATTGGAATCTTCGGCCTCCAGGAAAAGAAAAGGGCTCCTTTGTGATTCGACCACCCGCGTCCTGAACCGCTTCCAGCGTCCCTTCCAAATCACCTGAATACAAAATGACAAGCGGTCCTCCGGTGGGCACCGCCGTATCCAAACGCAAGCCACCGGCTTCACCGCCTTCCTTTCGAATCCCCGCATATTCGGGCCCATAGTCGTTGAACTCCCAATCGAAAGCTGCGCTATAAAAAGCTTTGGAAGCTTCCATATCCGTGGCCGCAAACTCGATGTAGTCGATCCCGTGGTGGCAATGTTTCGATTCAGACATGATGGATCCTTGCCCCTTGAATGGGCTCGTGTTTTTCAATAGCCAAGCACATGGCGTCCTCGACGGTCAGGGGCCAACCAAGGACACGAATCACCCGCGCCCCACATCTATCCCCCCGCCGCCGAATGCGAGAACCGATTGTACACTGTCCGCACGCCATCGGCGTCACCTTCAGCGGCAGCGAGCCATGGGACCGCTCCAAGTGTTCACCAAACCCCAGAATCCAGCTAGGGAAGCCCATCGATGGGTGGAGTCGAAACCGATGGACGGCTAAGGTCCACCCATGTGCCAACCCAAACCCATCCCCGCCGAGCACAATGCCAAGGCCCTGTTCGCCCCCAAACGGGACCGGGTGTATTTCGAGCATGGTGCCCGCTTTCCATTCCGAGGGGGCACGGCCTTCGATGGGGTCAACACATGGTGGGCCGCGGAACTTTGCTTGCTCTGTTATGTGCCCGAAGCGCATTGGGTACGCGAACACCTGGCCCGCGCTGGTTTCCAGGATGTGGAAGTGTTTGAGCGGGATGGCACCCACGCCATTTGGGCCGACGGACTGTTGGCCTTCCGGGGAACCGCGGGTCGCAAGGACTGGTTGGCGGACCTGGACGCCTGGCTGACCAAGGACGGATCCGGTCGCGTGCACCGGGGGTTTCAAACCACGCTGGACCACGCCTGGGATGCGGTGCAGGAGCGGGTAGGCGCAAGCGAAGTCCATCTGTCGGGCCACAGCATGGGTGGAGCCCTGGCCACACTCGCCGCAAAACGCCTTCCTGGGGCGCGCACCGTCACCACCTTCGGTGCCCCACGGCCCGGGAACCAGGAATTCGCGGATTCGATTCCCTGCCCCGTTTTCCGCGTGGTCAACAACAACGATATGGTGGCGCGCTTGCCTCTATCCATGAGCTATCGCCACGTGGGCGATCTCAAATATTTCGACGCCAGGGGTGGGCTCCACGAGGACCCGGCCCTCTGGGATCGGCTCAAGTCCAGATTCCAAGGCCACCAACAGCAGTTCCGCGACAACTGGGCCCTCTGGCGCACCAAGCGCTTCGACTCCGTGGCCTACAACCCACTCATCGACCACTCGCCCCTGCACTACGCCCTTCACGCCTGGAATCACGTGATCGATAGCCAGCATGCTTAACCCCCTACACGAAGCCTGCCGGTCCACCGGTGGTGAAATCATGCACGGCTGCGTATCCTAATCCCCATGACCCACGGCGCCCACGACCACCCCCTCGACCCCCGCAACGAACAGATCCTGGTGGATCTCAATGGGGAATTGGTTCCCAAGGCCCAAGCCAGCGTTTCCATTTTGGATAGCGGCTTCATCCTGGGCGATGGCATTTGGGAGGGGCTGCGTTTGCACGAAGGGCGCCTGGCCTTCCTCGACCGGCACCTGCAGCGCCTCTACGACGCGGCACGCACCATCGACTTGGACATCGGGCTCACCAGGGAAGAGCTCACCGCACGCGTCCTGCGCCTACTCGAAGCCAACCGCATGTTCGACCACGTACACATGCGGTTGATGATTTCCCGGGGCGTGAAGCTGACTCCCTACCAGGATCCCCGGGCCACGGTCACGGGGCCCACCATCGTAATCCTCCCCGAATACAAGGACCCGTCGGGCGAGGTCTACACGCGGGGACTGAATCTGTTCACGGTTCACGTGCGCAGGGGTCGCCCGGACGTGCAGGATCCCCGACTCAAG
>JARGOW010000197.1:0-2836 GCA_029212955.1 Planctomycetota bacterium
CGTTTGCGAAGCCCTGATCCATGCCCCCGGTTACGATTCCGATCCGGAACGCAAGGCCGCCGTCGAACGCGGACTCACATTCGTACTCGGTCGCATCAAGACCGACAGTACCTTGGCCGCTGGCCCCAAGGAAGGTTACGACGTGCGCGGTTGGGCCCACGCCTACGGCATGAACTTGATGCTTCTGATGCGCAAGAAGGGCCTGGTCCCCAAAAAGCAGGTCGAAAAGGTCGACGAGGCCATCAACCACCTCATCCACTGCCTGCAGGTCAACGCATTGGGCAAGGGCGGCTGGAACTACGCTAGCGACCGCCCGAACCATTGCAGCCCGTTCATGACCGGCCCCACCTTGCTTTTCCTCTTCGAAGCCAAAGCACAGGGGTTCGACGTGCCCACCGACCTGGTTGAGGACGCCCTCACGGCCCTAGAAAAGGGTCGCGCCAAAAAAACAGGCTCCTACGGCTACGCTGGCGCCCGAAAGGAACCCATGGCAGCCTCCTCTGGCCGGGCCGCCATCGCCGAATTGGCCCTCCTGCGCGCAGGACGCAGCGACACGGATCGACTGCGCACCGCCGTACTTGGATTCTTCGACAACTGGGAGCATCTTTTCACGCGCAAGAGTCAGCAAGGAACCCACGAAGGCCCCTACAGCATCGCGCCCTATTACTTCTTCTACGCCCACGCATATGCGGCCCTGGCCATCGAGTCCCTTCCGGAAAAGGAACGGGCGGACTTTCGCGGTCAATTAGAGGGCTTGCTCTGGAAGACCCGTCAATCCAACGGCGCATGGAACGACCGCATCTTCCCACGAACTGAGTCCTATTGCACCGCCATGTCCCTACTAGCGCTCATGGCCCCTGACCTTCCCCAGCCCACCGGCTGGACCTCGGAAAAGCCCACCTCGAAATGAATCGAATGGCGGAGGAAGCCCTTCGCCAGCGACATTTCCGAGTACACTGCGGATAGCCATCGCCGGTGAGCGGCGATGGGCGACGGGATAACCATGCGAAGGATTGCGATCATCAACCAGAAGGGCGGAGTGGGTAAAACCACCACCGTCGCCAACTTGGGCGCCGCCCTCGCTCGAGCTGGAAAGCGTGTGGTCGTTTTCGACATGGATCCCCAGGCGAACCTGTCCCTATATCTAGGTAGCGAGGTCGGCCGCGGCGATGCGTCGGTCTATGGCGTTCTGACCGAGGGCCTTCCGGTGCAGCTTGCGTTGCGGAAAACCAAGACTCCAGGCCTCTATCTAGTCGCTAGCCACCTGGATCTATCGGGAGCAGAATTGGAGCTCGCCAGCACAATGAGTCGTGAGACTCTGTTGCGTGATGCCATCAACCTCTGGGAAGCGGAAGCCCTCGAAAAGGACGGTTTCCCGCCCGTTGACTACATTCTCCTCGATTGCCCCCCTAGCCTGGGCCTACTTTCCATCAACGCCCTGGTGGCCGCCGAAGAGGTCATGATCGCCGTGCAAACGGAGTTCTTCGCTCTTCAAGGTCTGAGCAAGTTGGTCGAGGTGATCCAATTGCTGCGCCGCCGAATGAATCCGGCGCTCACCCTCACCGGCATCCTGCCGTGTCTGTATGACAGCCGCTTGAAACTGGCCAGGGAAGTGCTCGCCGAATTGCGTCGTTTCTTCCCCGGCAAGGTCTATCCGACCCCGGTTCGAACCAACGTGCGCCTGGCCGAGTCGCCCAGCCACGGAATGACCATTTTCGAGTACGCCCCCGGGTCCAACGGCGCCAAGGACTACGAAGCCATGGGCCGGGAGCTCCTGCAGCGATCCCCCACCGAAGAACGGCCGATGCCGAGCCAGGTAGAGGTCGTAAACGACGATCAAGCCAAGGAATTGCACCGTGCCGCCGAAGGCCTACGCGAATTGGAAGCGCCGGCCCCCGACCACTGGCCCACGGACTCGGATGCCGCTCCGACCGAGGCTTCAAACGACAGCGATGGAACCCCTCCTATCCCCGAGGTAGCGGCGAAAACCCCCGTAAGCGAAGCCAAGGGCGAACCCGCCCAACCCGAGATCTCCCAGGCGCAGCCATCCCAAACCGAACCCACCCACAATGAAGTGGGAACTGATTCAAGCCCATTCGAAGCTGAATCAGACCCGATCGAGTCGCAAGAAACCCCGGCGGACGGTTCCCAAAATGCTGATTGCGAGCCCTCTGACCTGGAGGCTCTCGAGAAGAATTCGGATTCCGTTTCGATAGAACCCACCACGATCGAATCAGAACAGGCTCCCCTGCGCCAAACCGACGGTGTTGACGCCGAACTGGCCATCTACGAGTTGCCCCGCACCAAGGTGGCTACCTCCACCGAGACCCCAACGGAACCCAGTTCAGAATCCCTTCCGGTTACGGAAATCCCGACTTCCAACCCGCTGACTGGCGCCTTGAACGAAGTTTCGGAGCCGGCGCCGCTTGAGGCCCCTACCGCGACTCTTGAGGCTGGGGATCACGAGGAAATCGCACCCACAATCGAAGTGGACCCGATTGTCGAAGAAGAGGAAACAACCTCGAACGCAGCCCTTGAAAGTGAAGTCGTGGAAGCGGAAGAGGCTGGCGTGGAACCCCAAGAAGCCGAACCTGAAAAGCCCAATCCCACGCCTGTGATGGGATTCGCCAATTACATCGGCGAAGACCGCTGGACTCGCAAACCACAGCAGCAAAGCGGAGGCTGAAGCCATTAGTGCCCCCCTCAAAATCGGCGTCGTTTGCCATCCTACCTATGGAGGCTCCGGGGTCGTGGCCAGCGAATTGGCTCTATCTCTGGGCGATCGCGGCCACGAGATGCATCTGTTCGCACACGATGTTCCCCCTCGCCTAGCCCG
>JARGOW010000197.1:2846-6269 GCA_029212955.1 Planctomycetota bacterium
CTCCGGCCCCGTCGAGATGCACGTGGCCCAGGGTGTGCCGTACCCATTGTTCAATTCTCCGCCCCACGATCTGGCCATCACATCACGCATCCTGGATGTGCACCGCAAGGTTGGGTTTGACATCCTGCACGCCCATTACGCGATTCCCCACGCCGTGAGCGCCTACTTGGCCCGGGAAGCTGCGCACAATTACGATGGGCAGAGTCCGCCAAAACTGGTCACAACCCTGCATGGAACCGACATAACCCTCGTTGGCAATGACCCTTCCTATGCGGCGCTCACCGAGCATGTTTTGGTCGCCAGCGACATTGTGACAACGGTCAGCCAAGACCTGGCAAAGCGCACGCGTGAGAACTTCCACGTCCTTTCCACGCCGTGCGCCATCGAGGTCATCCCTAACTTCGTGGACTTGAACTTCTTCACCCCTCCCAACCCCGACCAGTCCATCGGGGACTGGTGCCGTGGGGGCCCGGTTGCGGTTCATGTGAGCAATTTCCGGGCGGTCAAACAGGTCCCCTGGCTGGTGCGCTCGTTCGCCCAAGCCATTGGGGATAAACAGGCGACCCTGCTCCTGGTTGGCGACGGTCCAGAACAGCCCGAATGTCGCAGAATCGCAGTTGAATTGGGAATTGAAGACAATGTTCGGTTCCTCGGTACCCGCGATGCATTGCCTCAATTGCTGGGTCCCGCTTGCGTGTATTGCAGCTCCAGCGCAGAAGAATCCTTTGGCCTAAGCGCGCTGGAAGCCATGGCATGCGGCACGCCCGTCGTCTCCACGGCCGTGGGAGGTGTACCCGAGGTCGTAACCGATGGAGTGAGTGGGTATCTCACCGCACCGGGAGACATGACGGCCTACGCCGAAGCTCTCGCAAAGCTTCTCTTCAACCCGGATCACAGCCGGGAAATGGGCCTAGCTGCCCGTCGGGAATCCGAACAGCGCTTCGACCGCTCGGTAATCACCGCCCAGTACGAAGACATGTACCGACGGGTGCTTCAGAACAATTGAAGCCCATCTACCTGGATCACAACGCTACCACCGCCCTGCGGCCCGAAGCGCGGGAAGCTTGGCTGGAAACGGCCGACCGATTGGGTGGTAATGCTTCTAGCGTCCACGCCGCGGGTCGTGAAGCCCGAACTATGGTGGACGAGGCGCGTGAACGAATCGCCGGAGCCCTGGGCGTGCTCGAAGACGAGCTCATTTTCACGTCGGGGGGCACCGAGTCGGACAACCTGGCCATCCTGGGTGGCATGGCAAGCTTGGAACCTGGCGCTCGATTGGTCACGACCCCCATCGAACATCCGGCGGTGCTCGAAGCGCTTCGCCCACTGGAGCTTCAAGGCACCCCAGTCGAACGGTTGGAAGTAAACGCCGAGGGGCATGTGGACTTGGACGGCCTGGCCGCAGCCTGTGGTCCCGGCGACATGCTGGCCACCATGGCTGCCAACAATGAGATCGGCACCGTCACCGATCTTGAGCGACTATCAGGTCGATTGAAGGCCTCATCATCAGGTCAAAGGACCCTTTTCTTCACAGATGCGGTGCAAGCCCTTGGGCGGATCCCCGTACACCTTCGAAAATGGGGTGTCGACTTGGCTTCATTTTCGGCCCACAAGGTGGGTGGGCCTCCTGGCGTTGGTCTATTGTTTCGAAAGCAAGGCATCCCCCTGGAGCCACGTCAATGGGGCGGTGGGCACGAGGGCGGACTGCGCGCCGGAACCGAAAACGTCCCTGGAATCGTTGGTGCATCGATCGCAATGGAACTTGCCGTGAAAGAGCAGGAAGCCTACGCCGAACATACGCGTGAATTGCTTCTCCACCTCTGGCAACAACTTGTGGAAAACGTTCCGGAAGTGCGCTGCAACGGGCCCCAAATGCAGGACCCTTTGCGACTTCCAAACACCATTAACCTGCGTCTGCCCCACACGGAAGGCCAGGTCCTAATCACGCGGCTGGACTTGCTCGGTTTGCAGGCATCGGCTGGCTCAGCCTGTGCTAGTGGGTCGTTAGAGCCTTCCCATGTGCTGAAAGCACTGGGAATGAGCGACCAAGAAGCGCGCGCAGGACTGCGAATCTCACTCGCGCTTAGCACGACAAAAACCGTTATCAACAACGCTGTGGATATTCTGTCGAGAATCTGCAGCAACGGTCATAACTGTTGATTTTGCGCGCACCCACCGTTCTCTTGTGGAAGAGTTCGGGGGTTAAGTTTGACTCCCCCTTAAGCGGTCCATTTAATGCGAACGCTAAGCGGGTCTCGCGCCCAATTTCTGCACACCGCCCCTATCGGCACGTGCCGCGCGATCGAACCCCCGAAAGCAAGAACAACCCAGCTAGCAAGTCCATCCGGGACGACTTCGGAAATGCGCTCCAATCCCCAATTGAGTGCGCTCCCCCCTTCCGAATCGCCTCAAACGTGCAGCGATTGGTTCCCTTCTTTCTATCCCGCATAGCCACTCCTACAACCAATCCCTGGGCCTTTGCTGCGAATCAGGAATCGATGTGCTCCCCCCCGCACGTTTCCTGTCAAAGACCCTCTTCCGCCTCGGGTGGGATCCTTGTCCATGCAAGACCCCCAGTTCTTCGATACACCTCCTCCTGAGCCCGGCTCAGGAACCGTGGATTCGACCCAGGGAAAACTGGAATCTGAACCCATTCAGAAAGAGGATTCTGGCGCCGAGAAAAAGCCGGACCTTTCCGACCTGTGGAATGGGCTGTTGCTCGCCATTTGCGAACGCATGCAACCCGAGCAGTTTGCCACCTGGTTCGGCCGGGCCAGCTTGGTTGGATTTGACGACGGGGAGCTAGAGATTGCCGTCCTGAACGATTTCACCCAGGACTGGATCCTCAAGTATCACCGTCCAGCGATCGAGAGTGCGATCCAGGCCGTGTTGGGGGCCAAACGCACTCTGGTTATCAGCGTGAACCCCGAGCTTTCTTCAGCAACCATCCCCAACCAGGTGCTTGCAGCGGTCCCCACCCCCGAACCGGTCGCAAAACCTCAGGCTCCCGCCACATCGGTTCCCCCGTCCACCCAGGGACCCCCCGAGCAAACGCGCGGCGGTCTCCTATGGAACTCGGATATCGAACTGCACCCGGGATACACCTTCGACAACTTCGTCGTGGGGCCCTGCAACCGCTTCGGACATGCCGCCGCCATGGGAGCGGCCGAACAACCCGGAAGGTCCTACAACCCCTTCTTCCTCCACGGAAATGTGGGGGTCGGCAAAACCCACCTGCTGCAGGGCCTTTGCCACATGATTCTGGAGCGCACTCCCCAGAGCCGCATCCTGTACCTGTCCTGCGAAACGTTCATCAACCACTTCATCTCGGCCCTTCAGGATGGAGACACCACTCGGTTCCGGAACAAATACCGC
Source organism: Planctomycetota bacterium (assembly GCA_029212955.1). Lineage (GTDB taxonomy): Bacteria > Planctomycetota > UBA1135 > UBA1135 > NORP259. Next base: position 6,222 of record JARGOW010000197.1, read on the forward strand.
AACGTGGATGTGCTTGTGGTGGACGACATCCACTTGCTTGCAAACAAG
>JARGOW010000197.1:6279-7032 GCA_029212955.1 Planctomycetota bacterium
CTTCCATACCTTCAACACGCTCTACAACGCCGGCAAACAGATCGTTTTGTCCTCGGATAGCCCCCCCAAGGACATTCCGACCCTGCAAGAGCGCCTGGTTTCCCGATTCAAATGGGGCATGGTCACCGAGATCGAGCCCCCCTGCTTTGAAACGCGAATGGCCATCGTCAAGCGCAAAAGCATCAGCCGCGGAAATGAGTTCCCGCCCTCCGTTGCCGAGTACATCGCCAGCAACATTGAAAACAACGTGCGCGAGCTAGAAGGCGCCGTTACGCGTCTACTGGCCTTTTCGAGCATGTCCAACCGGCCCATCGATCACGCGATGGCCCACGAAGCTCTCTCGAGCATACTCAAGACCACACGCGGCCAACCCACACTCGGAGACGTGGTGCAAGCGGTGACGCAGCACTACCACCTGAAGCCCTCGGATCTACAGTCCACCAAGCGCACACGCGCTGTGGCTTTCCCAAGGCACGTGGCCATGTACTTGGCCCGCACCGTGACGGGCAGTTCGTTCGAAGCCATTGGCGCACACTTCGGAGGCCGTGATCACTCCACGGTGGTCTATGCAGTCAACAAGGTGAAGAAGCTCACGCAAACCAAGCCGGAGAGCTGTGAAGAGGTCGGACGCCTGTTCACGGAGCTCACGGGTCGCCAGTTGGAATCCTAAACCACATGCTTGTTGCCAGCCCCAAAATCACCTCCAGCACGGCCCCGAAAGCGCCGAAAGGTGTTCTTTTTGGCCTCCGTTCA
>JARGOW010000198.1 GCA_029212955.1 Planctomycetota bacterium
CGTGCATGGCCGGATTGATAGGATTCAAGGGAGTCCCGTCGGCCTTGACGAAACTGGGTCCGTCGAAAGGCCCAAAGAAGCGATCGTAGAACCCATTGCCGTGATTCGCCTGCATGACTTTGGCCGCATGCAGCTCGAATTCGGGGATCACGGGCCACCGGGTGATGGCCCTGGCATCGCTTGCAGGAATCTGGAATGCCCGCTTGTTGGCCCCGGTGTTGATCACGCGCTGCACACTGTCCACGTAGCTGGCCCAAATCCACTCCATGTTGGAGTTGGCCGTGGAGACAGAACCTTCCCCTAGCAAGGGGCCCTCCGTGATCATTCTCGCACGATCGAACCACTGCTTCTGTTCCGCAATGCATTCCTTCAGGGATTTCCCCTGGGGGCTTCCCGCGGATTGATCCACGTGATCCCCATCGCCGCCCTTGGAAGGACTCGCATAGGTCATGACATCGATGTACGCGCATGAAACGCCGTAATTGGTCCTTACCAGTTGGTGCTCACGCTCGGAGTGAACCCCCTGGGCCGCAGTTCCAATCATCGGCAGGTCATTCTGAATCCCTTCCTTGATCGTCCCCGTTTCGTCCCGCGCAAAGTCCGAGAGCACGTTGTACGCGGGCGGGCAGGTGGCGGGGTTGTATTCGGAGAACTTCATAAGCGCACCGAAGTTCATGCCCAATTGCGCAGCCTTGGCTGCCAGTGAGATGAAAGCTCCCTCATCATTGGCGGGATACCAATCCGGTCCAATGTTCTTGCCCAGATGATCGGGCGGCGAAGAGGACCAATAATTGAAGACATAAAGAATCATGTCATCCATTCCCCACTGGCCATATTGATCCACATGTTCCTCATACTTGGCCCACGTGGTGGTGGGCGCGCCGAAGAGAGACACCATGCGCCTGGACAAAAAGTCCCGGTAGGGTGAGCCGTTGGATGTGGATCGAATGAAACAATCTTCGATGCGCTGGGAAACGCAAATCGTGAGAGTGTCATTGACAGAAGCGCTCAACTCACCACTCGAGTTGGCCCGATACCGATTGAAGGTATTCATCCCATAGTCGACGGTATCCGAAGTGATGACAGGGACATCTTTGAGAAACCACTGGGTGGTACCCGACTGAAACAGGTCAATGCAATTGCCCATAAACCATTTGGAATTCCCCGGGCCATCGAAAGCTATGAGGGGATTCGCCAATGCGCCAAGCATTTCAACACGCTTGGGGTCCTCGGTCCCTTCGGTTTTCCCGTAGAAGAAACCGGTGTAATTCGACACGCCTTCCACGTCCTCATCCAGGTCAATCACCTGCAATTGCATGGCGCGCCCCACACGGCGATACACATACCGCCTGCGGTGGACGCCTTCGGCCCCCCAAGGACCCGGCCCTCCGGCAAGGTCATCTTCATAATCAATGACCAAGGTGTTCCTTCCCACGGTCCAGGCACCCAGCATGTCGCAGCGGATTTCCAACCAATCGGGACCGCGCTCCATTCCATTGCCATCCCGGTAGTTCATGCCCCCTTTCCAAAGCGGATAGGAATCGCTTTCACGCTCGTAAATCCGAGCGAACCCGCCTTGCACCTCAGGGTCCGAAAGGTCGACTTCGTAGCAAAGTGGATTGGCCCCACCCACCTTGAACTGCACAACGCCGGTCACCGGACTCGGAAAGAATGAAACCAGCGTGGCTTGAGAAATCCCACCGCCCGATGAAACGGGCTCCGGTGCAAACGCCCCCGCCAGGGTCAGGGATTCCTTCTCCGGATTCTGAGCCAAGGCCGAACTGGCGAACAAGCAGACTAACGCAAGATTGAAAAGTGTTTTGAGCATGTGCGGTCACCCTGGAAGGGAAATGCAGTGAAACCTCCAACCCGGCAATGGCAAGCATGTCTTTGGCGCCAGGCCAGGATCGCTACCGCCCCACCACCGCTTGGAGTTGGCACATAACGTAACATGCCCATGAACATGTGGGTTCATCACGGCGTGGATCGCCCTCACCATTCCTGCTCGCTTGGCTCGCAGGCGGCCCCCCCAGCTGCCTACGGGCCCTTCGAGAGTCAAACCGCCCTTGCGTGCCTGGCAATGGACGTCGCCAATCCGACCAACCCTTGCTCCCGGAGACCGCTTCGGACCTAACAAGGGGTTTAAGCTGGCGGCCCTATACCATCGACCCGGGCTGAATTGCTTGGAACGGGAAAAAGCCAAAGCGACCCCTGCGCTTTAACCATTCACTTTTCCGCGTGGTCAGATCCGCGCTGGTTGAGCTGGACACTCCGCCAGGGGTTCTGCCCGATGGCGTGGAGCAACTGCTTCTCCCTGGGGAACCGGTAGGATACGCCGCGGGGGAGGTTTGAAACTTCATTGGCGCTAGTGTTCATTCCCGGACCAATATCGAGGATGCCCTTGCCAACCAATTCCATGGAGTCCGTTTGGCAATCGCTGATCCCCACCCGCGAATGTTTGTCCGCTCGCAGGGTCTCCGAGTTTCCGTACAAACGGGATTTGTACAAAAAGATTTCGCCACCGTTGTGATAGCGCCAATTCTTTTTGTAAGCGTCTACACCCCAAACACACCTGACGATATCACTGTTCACAATCGCAGCTTGGGAATCATCCTTGCTTTGAAGCGCGATTTCACACGAGTCAAATATGCAGTTCCTAGCAAACAGGGTGCTGTTCTCACCAATCGAAATCGCCTTGTCGAAACTTCGCAGGAAGTGCGTGCCTTCCACAACGGCTACCGTCGTCATCAAGTCCACCGAGTCATTGCCGGACTCCAAGAAAGTACAGTCCTTCATCCACAGACGACTGATGTCCATGTCCAAGGCGTCCGCCAGTGAATTTTCGAAATGGCAACCATCGAATGTCACTTCCGAATACACGCCGTGGACCATGTCGTCCACGATTTTGCTGTCCTTGAAGGAACAATTCCGAATCTGTACCCCTTGGACCCAGTGGATGGATAACATGGCGCTGAATTCGGCCAAGGGCTCCTTCTTTCCGCTTCCCCCTTCGAAATGAACCCACTCAAACATGGAGCCATCTGCAAGCGAATCACGAATGGCAAAGGTCCCCCACGGGTCCCCTTCCGCTTCCGTGGGAATGATCTGAATCGGCCTCTCCTGGGTCCCCCTGGCGAGCACGGGGGCTTCCACGAGAACCGAAACCCCGGGGTCCATTCGCACCGTTGTTCCTGCACGAATCAAGAGAGGCTGGGCAATGTACAAGTCCTGGGTCAAATGGATATCCCCCTCCCATTCGATCACTTCCACATTGGTTTGCCCCGCAACCGCCAGGGCCTCTGCCCCGTGGGCGAAGTTGGGCAAGTTGTCCGTCAAAGTTAGGGATACCGGTTTTCCGCCAGCCAGCAATGGCAAGCAACGGATTCCCTTCAAAGTTTGTCCCGCGGATCGAACCACCACATCGAAGCTCACGGTCACATTTTCCATCACGCCGCGGTCCGCAAAGGACCGTGAGTTGGGATTGGCTTTGTACTTCATCCCCCCGATCAATGGCACCTCAATATCCACCGACCGACCATGTACGGTCGTCGAGCTGGACGTATTGACCCGGTGAATCCCGTTGGGGGTGGAATAGGAAATTTCGGTCTCGATGGGACCCACTAGCTCGGATTCGAACTCCAACCGCACTCCTTCCACCGAGCGCCGCCCGAACATAGCTAGCCGCCACCCTTGAGCGCTCCCTTCCAAATCCAACCTGCTGAGCCCCATGAGCGGCGGTTCCGACACATGGCGGGACTCCAGGAAATCAAACAGGGAGGCAATGCGGTTGCGTGCGTCAACCCGGTAGTCAAACACGTGCTGGGGCTCATAGATGGTACTGAGCGTGTAGCTCAGAACCGGATCCCTACGAACGGCTTGCTCGCTCTTTCGGCAAAGTTCCTCATACTTCGCAAGGGTCCGGTCTCGCAATCCACTCGTAAAGAATGAATTGAGACTCCGATCCAATGCAATTCGGTATTGCGGGTTCAAGGCCAACCGGTCATCCAGCGTGGAATACATCGGTTCGCGGAAGGGTTCAGCACCCTCCGCCGGCATCCAGTCTTTGTGCCACGGAACCGTATCCCAAACGACCGGCTCAAATCGGCACTTCCAGGGATCGTAGAAAAGTCGCCAGTTGTGGGATTGGTCAAAGTGCTTGGACTGCGTCAGGACCCGATACGCTGCGAACCTGCCGAATGCATCGATATCCACCAACCCAGCCAATTCCTGACTGTTGGCCTGGCTCGGCGGCTGCTTTAGCAGCTCGCACAGGCGCGCCAAGGGATCATTGGCCAGTAGATCGAAGTGATTGTTGACCGCCGTTTTCTCCCACAAGCCCGGATTCTCAAAGATCAGGTTCAACATCCCATAGTGCGCGTCCCTGCCGATCAACTCACCGGCATAGAGATCTCCAGGCATTCGACCATTCTTCCGCAACACCAGCTCTTCCAGCTGTTCAACAAGGGTGTAGACCCCTCGACTCTTTCCGTTAATGACCAGTTCGGCAAGGTCCGTATCCGGTGCCAGCAATCCCATTTCACGGGCCAACCAATAACCAAGGGTGTCCTCTACCATGGCGATTCCCTTGGGGATGACCAGGTTGAACGCACGCATGTTCCCCCAAAGGGCTCCCTTCGGCGTCTTGACACGCCATGATTTCTTATCGGAAGCCCAGTGCCAGGCGAAGTCGCCACGATAACGGACCTTCACGTCACCCAACTGACCATCCGGGTACAGCAAATAACCCTTCTTGTACTCACGGCCCGAGATTGGAAGTCGGCTATTGAGGGCGCGTTCGCTTCCCAACCCCACCATCAAGTGAACTTGGCGCAGTTCGGTTTCTTGCTCCACGCCCTCCTCAGAGAGCGCGATCCTTGCCAGGTTCTTGAGCCTGCGAACCTCATAAACCCCGCTGCTATACAGATCCGGATTGCCCACAGACCTCCCGTAGCGAATTCCAAAGTCGTGGAAACTCACACCCACACGGGTCACCCAAAACAAAACCAATACCGCCAACGGCAGGGTTACAAACAAGCTGTAAGCCCACAACACGCGGCAGATCAGTTTCATTCCTCGCAGTGCGCGTTTCATTGTGCGTCCTTGGCCTTGGATACAAGCGGGCTCACCAAATCCACTATGGGCTCATCGACCCATTTGAGAACTTGATTTCTGAACTGCGGGTCCGACAAGGCTTCCCGGGCTGAAAGGTTGAGCAAAGGCGCCAGATGCCCTGTAACTCGAACTTTGAGCGCGGCGTCCGTCGACACCCCACCTTTCAACAACATTCGCAGCCGCGGATCCTCGTGGATCCTCACGGCGATGGATCCATCGGCCAGGTACGAGGCCTCCGACAACCCCTTCCACTTGGCCGTCAGTTCCGAATCAACCTCGGTATCACCCACCCACATCTGCACTTTAAAGTCGATCAGGCGCTGCGGATGGTAACCAGGAGGATCCAATCGGAACAACTTGATGGTCTTGGGCGGAGTTACGAACTCATGCTCCAACTCGAACGCCCCATTCTCTTCCGCGGCCAGGAAATCGATTGGTACGGACTTTACGACTTTCCCCTTCCCTTCTGGGAAAAGGAACATCTGCCAGCGGCTCCGCAGGGCATCTATCGTGCCTGGCAAGCGGTCCCGAAGTACTTGCGCCACACCTTCAGCGTCTGCCTGGTGAGCCTTCAACAATACCGTTAGTGACCAAATCTCGGGATGGGAGGGAATCTTGCGTTGCCACTCCTCGAGCATGGATTCTGCCAACGTCAGATCTGCGGAGCTCCCGGCCGAAATGAGGACGTGTAGGTACGAAAAAACGAAACTGAGGTTCCTGGGGTTCTTGCTGAGAGCTCCTTCCAGAATCTCCCTTGCCTCTGCGAGTTTGCCGCTATTCAACAAGGCTTCCACTTGCAACTCCGTGGCGATCCTCCAAGGGTCAAAGAGTCTCTCCCCCTGGACGTCGCCTTCACACATGACCCTAATCTCGTCCAGGCGAGCGACTCGTTCTGCCTCGTCCCCTTTGTACCCCTTGGCCTTCAAGCCCTTCAGCTCTGACCCAAGCGACCGCTCATGCCACTTGGTAATGTGCCAATCGACGGCATAAATCCAGCCGCTTTGCTTGGCATACACCCATGAGATTCCGACCCCTAGTAGAACGACCAGTAGGCAGAAACTGCGAATCAGGTTCAACGGCTTAAACATTTGCCCTCCGGATCCTCACGACCCATGACAAGCCCATGCCACCGCTGACATGGAGCCTTTTGGGCACGGTAGCCCGATAGGATGATTCATGGATCTGATACATCTGGATCAACCCTAGCGGGCCATCCCCCTTACTTTCGGATCGGTGTGTTCCACATAACGACCATAGAGAGGGGCTGTGAGCCCGACTTGCTCCAACCAGCCCTCCACATAGACCGGTCTCAGGGGAGCAGCGATGGCACCATCGGCCTTGTAGCGCACATGGTCCTTGCCCAAAACGATTTCAGTCTTATCCCTGAGTGAAGGAATGGCATCCCAAACACAGCTATCAAGAAACAGGGAGGAATGGCGATCGGCTGCCACATCCACCGCGTTTGCCGAGAAGCGGGTGTTCAAAATGGTGGCATAGCCTCCACCGTCATAGCGCCAGTTCTTCTTGTACGCGTTGATTCCGATTTTGTTTTCGATCAAGTCCACATTGACCAATAGGGCCACCGACTCGTCCTTAGATTCCACACCGATTTCGCATCCCTTCAATTCACTCTGCACGATGAAGAGCGAGCTGCGCTCTCCCACGGACACTCCTTTATCGCCACTGTCAAGAAAGCGGCAGTTGGTTACGACAGCTTCCGTGGTCATCAAATCCAAGGAGTCGTTCCCGCTCGCCTCAAACGTGCAACCATCCATGGTCAAAAGACTGATGTCCATGTCCAAAGCATCTGAAAGGGATCGGATGAATCTGCAATCGAGGAACGTGATTTCGGAATAGACCCCATGCACCATGTCGTCCACGATTTTGCTGTCCGCGAAGCGGCAGCTCTCGAAGC
>JARGOW010000199.1:0-250 GCA_029212955.1 Planctomycetota bacterium
AGGTGTCCTTCACAGTCGATCAAGATCGCGCAGCGTGCGTTGGACAATTCAAGGAAGCCATCGAGTTCCTCATCGAGGCGCTCCACGTCCTTGGAGTAAAACACCAGGCGATCATCGCGTAGTTTGGCATCGGAGATATTCATATGCAGGTTCCTCGCTTAGATCGTGATGTAGCCCATGAAGTAGGCAGCTCCGGCACCGGCAGCGCCCAGTACCAAGAGGCTTAAGAAAACCCACTTGCCCTTGCCTG
>JARGOW010000199.1:260-7018 GCA_029212955.1 Planctomycetota bacterium
TCACCGGCTGAGAGCGCGGCTTGAGTCGAGTGGATTGTTGCATGGGACGTGGTGCGGTCGGCGTTGCAGCCGCCTGGCCCGGTGCGCCCATCATTTGACCAGCGGGTGCTTGGGGAGCATGCCCCATGGGACCGCCGGGCGTGGAAGGCGCTCCGAAACTCGGAACCTGCGGCGCTACAGGCTGACCCATACCAGCGGGAGCCGGAGTTTGGGACGGCTGGTACATGGGCTGGATGCCCGTCTGCGACAGGTTGTGCGGAGTGGCCGGCGCTGCAGGAGCAGCTCCGGGCATAGGAAGCGGTGACCCCATGGAGAGTCCGCCGCTCGCAGGTGCGGGTGCCGAAGTGGGCAACGCACCCGTGCCCATCTGCGGTGCAGGCTGGGGCATAGGTTGCCCCATAGGTTGCCCCATGGGTTGTCCCATGGGTTGTCCCATGGGTTGTCCCATGGGTTGTCCCATGGGTTGTCCCGTAGGTTGTCCAACCGGTTGACCCATCGGAGTGCCGCCACCCATGGGCGCGGGACTCGGGAAGGGGGCCGGAGCCTGGGGTGCCCCCGGAGTCCCGGTCGGACCCGACATAGGCGCGGGTGTCGGGAAAGCGGGCGGTGCCGGGGCCGGAGCTCCCATCGACGCGGCCGGTTCGGGCTGCGAGAAGGGCGCGGGCGCACTCGGCATGGGCGCGCTCGGCATCGGTGCCGGCATGGCCTGGGCTTGCGCGGGCGCGGGCGTCGGCGCGACGGGCGCCGGAGCGGGTGCCTGACCTGCGGGCTTCGCCGCAGGCGCGCCACCACCGCCGGTTCCTTGACGGTCGTGGATCGACTCGAGCACGCAGGCTGCCAACGCTTTGAGCGTGGGGAACACACCTTGACCCGAGCTAGCCACGGCCTCGAAGGTGGGAGCTCCCCACTTGTTCAGCTTGGCTTCCAATTCCTCGACGGGCAAGGCATCGGGCAGGTCACGCTTGTTCCACTGGATCACCAGGGGCATGTCCGCGATGTCCTTGCCGTACTCGGCGAGGTTTTCTTCCAGGTTGCGCAGGGACTCCAGGTTCTCCTCCATCATGTTGGCACCGGAGTCCGCGATGAAGATCACGCCATCCACACCCTGCAGCACAAGCTTGCGGGTGGAGTTGTAGTAGACCTGTCCGGGAACCGTATAGATCTGGAATTGCGTGTGCATACCCGCAACCGTCCCCAAATCCAAGGGCATGAAGTCGAAGAATAGGGTTCGATCCCCGTCCGTGGAGATGCTGGTCAGATCCCCGCGACTCGTATCTGGAGCCCGCTGGTGAACGATCTCCAGGTTCGTTGTCTTACCCGACATGCCGGGGCCGTAGTACACGACTTTGACACTGACGCTTTTTTGGGCGAAGTTGATTTGCACCATTTGGTTTCAGCCTTCTCCTGCTGACTCTGAGATGGATCCGTCCGGCGCGAGAGCTCCGGTACTGGGAGGAGTCTGGGAAGGGAAAAGTCCCTGGGGGTAATGGGCATCCGCCTGGGCTTGCGAACCAAGATCCTGGCCGCCTCCCAATTGCATGTGCCCCATAAATTGTTGAACCGCCTGATCCATGAGGGCACGAGTCACCTCGGGATCCACTTCCGGTTCGATTACCAGCAACAGGAAACTGCTGCCGAATACGTGTACGACCAGGGTTTTCTCCGTGGCCTTGAGCACATAGCGATAGGGCCCATTCCAAGAGAGTTGGCCCACCGCGCGAATGATCTGGCCCACCCATCCGGAGGCCAGGGCCGCCAGGGTTTGGATGGGTTGCACATCGTGGTCGGAGAGATGCGTGCTCGCATCGGCGGACTCATCCCCGTCCGCAGTGAGCACCAGCACACCGTCCAATGAGACGAGCGATGCGGACTCCACACCCTGATAGCGGGCGATGTTTGTCAGGATCGTTTTCACGCGTCACCTTCCGGGCTCATGCCTGCGGTGCCTGCGATACAGTGCAGGGCTTCGGTGTGTTCGGGCTTCATGTAGGTCCGGTTCCACGCAGCGGATGCACCGGTGGTTCCAAGGGCGATCATGAGGCTTCCAAAGTCGCCCTCGATGGAGACTTCCACCGAGCGACCCAGGCCGATGCGGCGGGCGCCGGCACGGGTGGCCATGCCGACCTCGCGGATAGCCCGGGCGGTGCGGTCCGCCGTGCCGCCATGCAGCCCTTGCACCAGGGCGGTTCCGCCCTTCTGGAAGACCACCGCTTTCACGTCCGGGTCATTGCCCAAACGCTTGAGCATGGGCCGGATCGCCACGTTGGACTGGGAGTTGCCCGTATCGGCGCTGTCCACCAGGTGCCCGGTCGCTTCCGCCTCGGACAAACCCGCGTTCAAGGACTTGGAATCATGCACGCGCTGGGATGCGTCGCGGAAGCGTTGCTCGTGCTGGGGATGTCCCGGGGAGATCTCCAGAATGCGGGCGAGCACCTTGCGGGCATCCGCCCAGGCACCCACCGCGCTGGCCACGTCGTACTGCACTTCCAAAGGACGCGTGTCTCCGGGCATTTCACGCACGGCGGCCATGGCGAAATCCCATGCGGCCTTGCCATCGGCGGCGCGGCAGCTGTTCGCAAACAGGGAAGCCCGGGCGCGGGCACGGTAATAGGTGGCCTCTCCACCGCCGGCCTGCTTCCACCACTGCTCTGCCGTCTCTTCCGCACGTCCCAGACGTCCGCACTCCAGGAGCACGTCGCACAGCTCGCGCCAGAGGGCGGGGCGAGGCGAAAGCGTCAGGTCCTTGCGCAAGATATTGATGCGCGAATCCAGCTGTAGCTGGCGCGCACGCTCGGCGATGCGCATCAACTCCACGTTTCCGGGGTGCAAGGTCAAGCCTTCACTGCAAACGCGCAGGATGTCCTGCAGGTTGCCCACCACCACGTGTTCGCGGGCCACCGCAATGTAGTTCTCAGCGGAAGCCTCCTGACCCAGGCGCCGCAGGGCCGTGCGGATGCGCTTCTTCGAGGTCAGATTCGAAAGGAAACTCATTGTCCTGCCTCCATTTCGCGGATGGCTTTCACGTCCCGGGTGAGGGCGTCCGTATGGGACCAACCTTCGGGTGCCACTTGGAGTGCGCTTTCGAAGTGCTCCCGGGCCTTGCTGAAAAGCCCCATGTCGGAGCTCTGCAAACCCAGGCGACGGAAGTTGTCGGCCTCTGCGGTTTGCTCCTCAAGCAACTTCACGCGGGCTTTCTCAGCCTCCACAGCCTGGAACACCAGGTCCTGGACCTCGGCGGTCAGGGTTTCGATTTCACGCTCGACGCGGGACTGGCCCAGCCAGTACGGGTTCTCTTCCTGGAAGTGCCCGAGGGAAGCGATACGCGCTCCCATGGAAAGCGCGTTGCCTTCCTCCACGGCGGGAATCGCCATATAGCTGCTGTGCAAACTGCGCTCGCGATAGCCGACGGCCGCTGCGACGCCGAGCACGAGCAGGAAGACCATGGCGAAGCGGCGATTGCTGCGCGAGGAGGTCAAGCGGTGGTGCTGATCGTGGCGCACGTCGCGGATCATGGCCGAGACGTCCTTGCGATTGCGGTCCAGGGAGAGCACCTCTTGCAACCAAGGAAGGGCTTCCTTGCTTTCTCCAGCCGCCATGTGCTCCTGGGCGCGTTCCATATAGCGCTCGATCAATTCATCCGTGTTTCCAGCCCGGCGAATGACGCCCGCCAGCTCGATTTCCATGGTGCGATCGGTGGGCGCGTAGTCGCAAAGCAACTCGAAGACCTCCTGGGCACGCTCGGATCGGCCTGCTTTCTCCAGCAGCATGCCCAGGCGACGACCCTCCGTGGCCAGGGCGATGTGGTGCTTGCGCGCCACCTCGGGGTGGGCGAAACCCAGCATGACCAGGGCTTCGAGCTGGATCAGCTCATCCGGGTTCTCGGTCAGGCTGTTGAGTAGTTTCTTGGTGAATGCGGAGGCCTTACGGCGTCCCAATTCCACATGGACCCGCCGAACTTGGGCGCGGAGGTTGCCTATAGGCCCCCCCTCGACACCGTCGGCGTAGAGGGCGTTGATCACATCTTCAATGATCAGGTTGCTTTTGGTAGTGCTCGGGGTCACGGGTGTATTTTTGTGTGAGAATGGCTGCCCTCTCGCGGGACGAGATGGGTAGGGAAAGCTCCTCACGTATCGGTGTGCGACCTCGGGCATCTGAAGGCGCGCCCATGGAATCCGGTTTTGAAAGCGGCTGGATCCGGTTGGAATCCCGTTTGGAGACCTCACCCGTGATCCAGCCTGGGACGGAACCCCAAACACCGGCCCCACGAAAAGGGGGAAGGGCTGCCACGATCGAAATCGTGCCAGCCCTTCCCTTGACCCTCCCCGACTCAAAAAGGGTCAGTTGAGGTTGATGGGCTCGAGGATCCCGTCGGTCAGCACCGTGCCCGTGGGCAAGCGGAAGGCCGCCTGGACCGCGAAGGGCAACTCGGATGCTGTCCAGGAGGCGGGGATGTGAATCGGCATCTGAGCGGCCCCACTCGGATCGGCCAGGGCGGCACGCACGGCCACCCGCGAGCGGTCCAGCAGCAAGCTTCCGGAGACTCCCCCCACGTGGGTTTCGGGTCCGGGCATGCCCACCAGGAACAGCACGATTCCCGCGCCCTCGTGCCTGGCGGCGATGGTCAGATCGTGCCCCGGCCGGGCCGGGGTCAGGGCCTGCAATTCACGCTCCCCGGTATCCAGCAGGGCGAAGGCGCCCTGGGCGTGGAACACCTGGGCGTGGGTCAACTTGTGGGCCACCGCCATCCGCGTCCCGGTCGAATCCAGGTCCAGGTCGAACGCACTTCCGGGCAGGTCGAAGGAGTGCACCAGGGAAGCGCTATCCCGGTCCACCAGCAACACTTCAGGGTCGACCCCATTGCCCCACACCGCAAACGCCGCACGCTTTCCATCGGGTGTGATGCTCACATCGGTGGGAAGGTTCTGCAACCCCCCAGCCCCCGCGGGCTGCACGCTGCGGTAGAGCCGGGTAACCGTTTCCGTGTTCCAAAGTTCAAAGGCGGTCTCCTGGTTGCCCATGAAACTCCATTGGGCCACGGCCAGGGTTTCCCCGTCATGGCTCAGGTCCACCTTCACCGAAATCGAGGTTTGTGCCGTGGCGTTCTGATCGTGCGCCGCAATCCAATCGCTGTGGGCATAGCCCGTGGGATCGGCCTCCAACAGGCGTATTCCACCCATTCCAGAAGCGGCCACCTTGGATCCATCGGCCGACAAAGCGACGCTGGAAAGCGTGGAATAAAGGGACTCGCGGTGCAATTCCTGGCCCTGGGCATTCAGAATGTACAGGTCCAAGCCTGCGCCCAGTGCGATGCGCGTTCCGTCGTCGGAGATTTGGACGGTGTTCAAGGCCTGGCCGAAACGCGTGGAGCTCGAGATCAAACTTCCGTCGGTTCCATCGAGCACGTCCACCTGCACGGCATTTTGCCAGGGCAAGAAAAGCGCGGCCACCACAACGGAGCCGGCGGCATCGGTGACCATAAGAGGTTCACCGGTGGAGAGAACTCCCATGGAGTGGCTCCAAATGGGCGTCATGCTGGACCCGCGCGAGCCGGCGAAAGGCGCGAACCCATGAACTTCGGTTTGACGAACTCCCGGCGTGGCTGAATCGACTTGCAAAAGCGAAAACACCCGATCGGCGCGCGAGCCCGAAGCGCTGCGCCGAACCTGGGATGTCCCTGACAAAAGGGACTCTTCGCGATCCACCAGGGCCAAGCCAGAATCACTACGCATGAGCGCATGGTGTGCCGCATTCCCCCCGGCCTGTCCCCAAACAAATTGGTCCTGACCTGCAAAGTGAACTTCCTCCCCCATCCAGTTCGTTCCAACCCCCGCATCATGGCTCCACCGCGTTCCAGCCGCAAAAGGATCGACCACCTGAGCCTGGGAAGTCACGCCACAAACGGCGCCCAAAACAAACACAAAGCCCCGAAGGCCCACACTTCCCACACAATTCAATGATCTCGCCATATTCAAAGCTACCCCACTCCACCCCCCCCAAACCCATTTCCCTTCCCCCACCCCCCAATCCAGGAAACCCTTTCCCACCGCCCCCCAATTCGAAACACGCCCTGCCGCTTTCAGCCATATCTGAGTACATTCAATCCCGATGATCGCACGTTCAAGCTTGGCCAAATGGGGATTCGGTCTTGCCATTTCACTGCTAGTTTTCCTCGTGATCTGGACGGTGCAACGCGAGAAGAAGCCCTCCGCGTTGGAAGTTCAACGCGCTGCCGAAACCCCAGCCCCCGCCACTGAGCTCCCCGCCAGCGAACTGCAAGGTCCCGGTATGGAGCCCGCAGGTCGGGAGGTCCTTGCGGCAACAAAATTGAAGCTCTCCAGCACGAACCCCTCGGCCCAGACCGCGTCCCCGGCGAACACGGGGTCGCTCTCGGGCAAGGTCACCCTGCTTTCGGGCGAGCCGCTTCCGAATGTTGTCGTCTACGCGACTTCGACCGCCCCGCCAGCCGACGGAATCACATTCAGCGCTCTCGCTCTCACGGACCGCAACGGATCCTTCGAGCACACCGGTCTCCAACCGGGCACTTTCATACTTGCGGTGACTCCCAACATGGACGAATCCGGGGATTGGAATCTCCCGATCCAGGGCAATGACCTCTTCAGGACCGGGGGAGAATCCATAGTTCTCGCCGTGGACGCGGTCGTCGTGAAGGTGCAGTCCCCCGGCCAAGAGAATCGAAAGCACATGCCCGATTCGTTCCGTTGCTCTCGATCTCCAGCCCAGGGGGTCTCCAACGAAGG
>JARGOW010000200.1:0-1791 GCA_029212955.1 Planctomycetota bacterium
CCACTGCGGCTCCGCGCCTGCTTTGATGGCTCCCAGGGTCTGGGAGAGAAGTTCGATGTTCTGTTCGCTTTGATCCATATGCTGGAGCCCGCTGGGGATTTTACGCACGGAAAGAAACGGGGGAGTGCGTATGCAGAGCTTTCGACAATGGTCATTGGGAACTGGATCGCAAAGCGGGACCCAGGCCAAAGGGTGCCATCGAACGGATTTTGGGCTGCATGCACCCTCCCCGGATGGTCCTGATATGAGAGCACCCCGGATTGGACCGGGGTGCATAGACTCCAAAAGGGCATTCCCCCTGGACCTGCGTTGCGAATTCCTAGCGACCCAAATCCACGAATACCCCGCCGGTCCCCTTGGCCAAGCGCTTCATGAACTGCTTGTCGAATTCACCGATGGCAATGGTATGAATGACGACCTTGCGCAATTCATTCGCTTCAAGGATCCCCGCCAGAATCGCTTCGGTTTTCACGAAGTAGCCGGTGGTGGGCCGTCCATCGGAGAGGAAGAACACCGTATCCACCTCCACCCGATACGGATCCTTCTTGGGCTTTTTCTTGCTCGGGTCCATGGGAACGGAAAGTGCCGTGGCCAGGGCACCCCACGTGTTCGTTTTGCCCTTGCCGATGGCGGCGGTGGCTCCGAACCCGACTTCAGCCAGTTCTTGTTTGGAGTTTCCTCCGATCGGCTCCAAAGCTTTGATCCAAGTCTCCGCGCTGGACTTGTTCAACACATTCGCGGTCACGAGGCCTTTTTTCCAAGGCTTCACATCCGTTGCAAACGAAAGAATATTGAACTTCACGTAGGACTCTAAACCGGCGATGGTACGTGCCAATTCGGTCTTGGTGATATCCATACGCGAGTAGGACGGGTAGTTGCCATCCTTGAAGCGTTCCTTTTCGGTGACCTCATCCTCCATGGAACCGGAGACGTCAATCACGAACAGAATCGATCGACTGGGCGTGTCCACCCCGTGGTAGCTGGTCCCTTTGGCGACCTTGTAAGCGGCGGCGTTGGCCTCTCGCTTGGCGATCATTTTGGCGAGTTCCTCGTCGCTTGGAAGCTTGTACCGATCTCCATACGCATCCCAGAAGCTGCGCCAAGTGGCCGGATTCTTGATCGGCCCCCGGCCGGTCAACTGGTCCAAAGCTGTGGATAGGTCCACGATCAGGCGACCCTCCTCCACTTCCATTCGCCCGATCAAGAGGGGCATACTACTGATGTCGCGTACCTTGCCCAGGGCCTGAATCGCACTGGAGCGAACCTGCCATACACCGTCGACCAGGGCGGCTTGGGCCAGGGGAAGAACTTCCTTGGCCCCCATCTTGGCCAAGGCGTCGAGGCATGCGGTGCGCACGCCGCTTTCGCCATCGGTGGCCAGGGGCGTCATGAGCGGAATCATCTCCGCGTTCTTGAGGTTGCCCAAAACTTTGAGGGCAGCCCGGCGCAACTTCCAATCTTTGTCCGTTAGGCACTCGCTCGTGGC
Organism: Planctomycetota bacterium; assembly: GCA_029212955.1. Taxonomy (GTDB): domain Bacteria; phylum Planctomycetota; class UBA1135; order UBA1135; genus NORP259. Next base: position 1,487 of record JARGOW010000200.1, read on the forward strand.
CACTCCATCGTGATGATATTTCCCGAGCTCAATGGCCTGCAACATCCCCGTACGTAGCTCGGACTTCTTCTCTTCCGCGAGCATTTCCAAGAGCTTATCGATGGGCGCTCGCGTACCAAAGGTGGCTAGTACATTGATCGCCGTCTGACGCACGGCCGGATCCTTGTCCTTGATCAGCTTGACCAACACGGGAACCACCTTGGGATCCTCCACATCTTCCAGGGCCATAATGGCCTCCATCCTTTGGATCGGTTCCTTGTACTTTCGGAAGTACTTTTTGAACTCCTTCAGGATTTCGGCGTCCT
>JARGOW010000200.1:1801-6045 GCA_029212955.1 Planctomycetota bacterium
TGCGGAACTTGCGTAGGGCAGACCCGGGGAGGCATGGGAGGCGGAGGCCGACCCTATGGGAAAGAGGGCCAAGAGCCCTGTGGTCAGAATGACGGCTGCGGTTCGAAACATGTCTCGGAGAGGGAGAGGACGGGAGCGGATGCTGGGAAGGCCCATCATAGCCCAAGGGCCCCGATCCCCGAAGGGTACCGTTGCCTGTGGGGTTCGGAACGGACCCGTGCGGGGACACTACCCCGAGAAACCCGCCCGGTTACCCCAAAGAAGCCCTACCCAGCCTGGTAACAAGCGTTAGAGTGGGCTCTCCGGCCAAGGGAAGAGTGGTGCAAATCCACCGCGGTCCCGCCGCTGTAATCGACGACTGGCCCCCTGCACCACTGTGCAATGCATGGGAAGGAAGGGGTCCGGGTCCGAGTCGAGAGCCAGAAGACCTGAACCGGATTTCCAATCATCGCGCCGCATGCCCCCTCAATCGGAGGCGTCGGCCGTTCCCAAACAATCCGCGAGTGACGGATTTTTGCCATGAACTTTCCCCAAGTGCCCTGGGCCATCGCCGGCCTGTTGGCCGTGATCGTGTGGGCTCCCCAAAGCCCGGCCCAACGCCAACTCTCCCCCGCCCAATCCACGCGCCTCGTGGGCTCGGTGCCCTCCCCCGCCACCTACAGCTCCGCCCCCAAGGGGGCCCGGCTGGTCCACCGGGACTCCACCCCACTCTCACCCTTCGCGGCCTGCACGTCCAATCAGGCCTGGCCTTGGACCGCCGCCTATGGGCCCAGTGGACAATTCCTTTTTGTTCCGTTGTTCGGCGGCTTCACGGGTCAAGGCGGCTGCACCATGCTCAAGCTCGATGCCCAGACCATGCAGCATCTGGGCACCCTACAACTCCAAGAGTCTCCCGAAGAAGTGGTGTTCACCACCGACGTGGGCGGGGCCATCCATCGGGGATTCGTGACCAATAGTTCCGCTTCCTCGGTCAGTGTGTTTGACGGGGCCGATCAGGTTTTGGTCCATGTGCCGATCCCTGTTCGGCCGGGCAACACCTTTGGATCGGCCTTCCCCTATGGAATGGCCGTTTCCCCCGACCAAAGCACCGTCTGGGTGGGCACTTCCGAAGGCAGAATCTTTGCCATCGATGTGGCGACCATGTCCTTGGATCCCTTGCGCACCATCGACCTGGGTCCTGGTATGGGGTTCGCCCGCATGGCTTTCATGGGAAGCCTTCTGGTCTTGACCGCGACCGAGTACCACCAAAACTACCTGGGCTCCACCGCCAAACTCATTGTGATGGACCCCGCTTTTCCTGCAGGCGCACAATCCCTCACCTTGGGCACATCGCCCACAGCGGCGGCCTTTCCTTCGCCCCAGGACCTGGCCATCGGCAACGGCAAAATCTATGTGGCAGGTTTTGACTTGGGCCCGCAAATTTTTGTCGTCGACTCCCAAAGCGTAACCCTGGACGGCACCCTTCCGACAGGCACGAGCCACGCCCAGGGCAAGTTTCAAGCCCTGGCACTGACCCCGGCTGGCATGTTGCTCGTGGCCGACTTCACCACCTCCGAGATTGCGCGAATCGACACCTTCACCGGCCATCTATTGGGCATCGTCCCCGGCCAAAACCATGGTTTCGGCCCCCAAGAATTGACGATATCCCCCGACGGGCAAACCTTGCTGGTTCCCATGGCATCGGATGACCTCGTTCGCTTCGACCTGCAATAGCTAGCGAGCTTTGCAGGCCGGGTGAAAAACAAGGGGCGACAATCACATGGTTGTCGCCCCTTGCCCTCTCGTCTTACTTTCTATTCGGGATCACAGTCCCGGAGTGCTCTAGCGATTGAGCGAAATCTGGTCCACGCTCTTGTTGCCAGACATGTCCTCCACAGAAGCGGCCAACACCATGTGGAAGTCCTGCAAGTACATGGGCAGGGGTGAGCGCAAAATGATGCCTTCGTTGGTGGCGCTCATAAGGATGAAGAAGTCCCGCAGACGGTAGAACGGCGTCTCAACCAGGTTGGCCGAAAGGCGCAGGGTGGCCAGGTTCAAGTCTCCGAAACCGTTGGGGTCGGTGAGCTCTAGCCACACGTAGCCCAGGTCATCCCGGTGAAAGTCCAACACGGGGCCGGTGGGATCCAAGTCCAAAGTGTCGTGGACCACGGCCACGGAATCGATGTCCGCGTTGCCGAGTGCGCCACCGGAATCGAACACGGTAACCAGGCGGGAATCCACTTCGGCTCCGGCCTCCAGGTCGACCAGTCGAATGTAGTGGATCGCGTTCAAGTCGACCATACCACCTAGGACCAGGACGTGATCCGACAGATCGGCCAGGTCAAAGCCTTCTCCACCGCCTTCCATGGGGTTGAAGGGACTGAGAACGTTGGTGTCCACATTCGCAAGGGGCGGAACATGCCCGGTGACACCCGAATAGGAACCCCAGGGAGTCATGTCGAAGCTTCCCGCGAAGAAGTCATGGGGACCATCGTAGCGCATGGGGAAACGGGCAAAGTCCACGCCGTTGGTCGAGACTTCTACCATCGCGACCTCGGGAAACGTGTTCGACATCCACTCGAAAGTGTTCTCAAAAACAACGAAGTCAGCGCCCGGGCCGTTCGTGATGGTGCGGTCGAAACCCAGGGTGACGTCGCCGCCGGAGCCCAGGGTCAAGACGTGGGTACCCGCGCCGCCGCGGGGTCCTCCCAGAATCAGAGAGGTATCAAAGATGCCCGTTCCGGCGCCCTGATTGAAGGACACGATGGAGGTGGCGTAGCGGCTTTGACCCATGGCCGAAGCGCACAGGAGGAGGGAGCCGCCGATGAGGGCGGGCATCCGCATGGATAGAAGGTTCATGTTTTTAGGGGGTTGTCGAAGGCGTCTCACGCGCCTTTCAAACGGTAGGTTTCATGCGGAACCTTCGCCCATGGAACACGACCTCAAACCCATGGGAACATGCCCAATAAGCCTTTCGGTGCATAACCCCAATCCACGAGGGAACCGCGCACAGATAACGACACCGGACAGGTTTTCTGGCTCGCGACTCGAACCCGGAGTTCTCCTTCCCATGCGATTGCACAGTGGCTTAGAACTCCAGTCGTCGCTTACAGCGGCGGGACCGCGGTGGATTTGCACCACACTTCCCTGAACCGGATACGCCCGAATCCTAGCAGGTTGGGCTCGGGTGGGCCCCGCCCGAATGAAAAATTCCTACGAGGCCCCCTCTCCGCCCCCCAGGTCGCGATTTAGCCCCATAAAACGCCAGGGGCTCCCCCGAAACGGAGGAGCCCCTGGCTATCGAGCGGGCAGTGGAATCAAACCTACTCGATTCGACGCTTGATACCTGTGGCCTTGTGGGACTTGGCGGGTCGGATGTCGTCACTGACCAGGGTCATTTTGTGGCCCTTCTCGGTGCGAATCGTGATGCGATTGCCTTCCCGAGCCAATTCATGGCCGATGAACACGCCACCTTTCATGCGCACGCGCACCTTGGGTAGCTTCGTGTAGTCCTGGGTGCTCTTGACCTCGGTCGTAAACTGGTTCGGATCGATGCGCTCCACGCGCTCCACCCGGCGGCCAGGGATGCTGAGGCGTCCCAGGTTCGTGGTGAGCCAAACGTAGTTTTGTCCGATTCCATGCAAGCGGCCTTCGATGGTTTCACCGTCCTTGGCAATCACGCGGACGGGTCCCACCTGGGGCGTCAGCAGAATGGCCTCGTTGGCAATGGCGTGCATGGGAACTTCCATTCCCTCCCAGTGGGTGGCACTGGACTTGCGACGCTTGAGTACGCCCATGCGGACCTTGGTTTCTTCCTTCGGAGCCACCACAGGAGCGGGCTCGCTGGCGCGCTCCTCCTGGGGGCTTGCAATCGAAGCCTGTGCCATTCGGAAGGGCAATGACTCGCCACCATCCACGGAAAAGTTCATCCACTTGGAGGACGAAAGCGGCTGCAATTGCCCTTCGTCTTCGGCTTGGTTCCAGTCGGAGTACATGTCAAGGAGGCTGCGCTCTCCCACCACTTCGACGGTCTCAACCGCATCGTCGGTGGATTCGGCTTTGGCGATTTCCTCCATGGCCGGTGCTTCGACCGGTGTCACACCCAGAAGCTCTTCGAGGGCGGCATCCCCATCGGGGCTGGGCGTTTCGACTTGAATGGGCTCAGGTGTGGCGATCGCCACCGGCCCGACCTCGCCTACCGGCTCGGCTGCGACCAAGGCGGTCGGTGTGCCATCGGTTTCAAATTCAGTGACCGTGGACTCTGC
>JARGOW010000200.1:6055-6700 GCA_029212955.1 Planctomycetota bacterium
GAGCCACGGGGGTATCGGTCGATTCGGCGGCTTGCTCGCCTGCGCCTTCGACTTCGGGAAGCATCTGGGCGATTGCCGATTCCTCGACTTCCTCCACCTGGCGATCCAAAGTGCTCTCGTCCTCCGTCAACACCACGTCATCGACGAGGACTTGCGCAAGCTCTTCACCTTCCACCAGTTCGACGGAGGTCGCCTCAGCGGGGGCCTCCTCGGCATTGGCAGAGAAGAGCTCCCCGTCTTCCCGGCCCTCGGTCCCATCCACCAGCAAGCTCGCTTCGCCTTCCAATTCGCCGACCAATACGGGCAGTTCCAGCTCCCCGGTCTCCTCGAACAAGGAATCCGTCTCCGTGGTTTGCTCGGGCGCCCTCTGGGCCAGGTTCGAATCCTCCGTCACAGGAGTCTTTGCATTGTGTCCTTCGGTGGGCAACCAATCGGACAGGGGGTCGACCCAGTCGATGGTCACCTCGGTGGGCGCGGGCACCATTCCAATTTCTTGAATCTCGAACATAGGGTCCTCGAAGACCATGGGCTCGATGCTCGCTTGGGTTTCAGCGCCCAAGTCGGTGGGAACCGAATGCTCCACGCCGGAAGGGTCCACTTTGGCCAATCCCTGCATGCCTTCCGCGGATACCGGGGCGGTCACCA
>JARGOW010000200.1:6710-7017 GCA_029212955.1 Planctomycetota bacterium
GTTCCTTCGCTCCAAAGCTCTACAAACGCCTGCTCTGCTTCGGTGCTGGAACCCATAGCGACAGGGCCGGTGGGGTTGGAATCGCTTCCGCCGATCTTCCATTGACCCTGATCATTCAGGCCCTCGGAGATGGGCAGGGGGTCGACCTCGAAGTCGACTCCAGCAACCGAATCCGGACCAGACTGGGTTAGGGGATCGGTTCCGTTCTCGGTCCAGTCTTCGAGGGGCTTAACCTCAAAGCCATGCTGGGCTTCCGGCACGCTTTCGTCGCCGCCGATGGGCTCCATGGCCAACAGTTCATCCAAGA
>JARGOW010000201.1 GCA_029212955.1 Planctomycetota bacterium
CCCAAACTGCACCGTGCTCCAGGCAGAGGTCAGGAGGAAGTCATCGTTGCCATCGCCATCCACATCCCCCATACCCACCGCGTCAAAACCCAGGGTGTCGCCCGCTTGAACGGAAGTCCAAGTCGCAAGATCCGATCCGTCCGCGCCCGAGACAAGGTACACCTTGCCGGCCGACGTTCCGACTTCGCTGTTGGCCCAAGCCCCAACGCAGAGATCCGCCACCCCGTCCCCATTGGCGTCGCCACAGCTAGCCTGAGATGTGCCAAAAGCTTCCCCCGCCACGCGCCCGTCGATGCTCCGAATTCGTTTTCCGGTAGCACCGGAATGGATGAAAGCCCGCCCGGTCCCCGGCCCTTTGCAACCATGATTCCAATCGGACGCATACACATCCGGAACCCCGTCCCCATCCACGTCACCCAGTATCGAAGCGAAGTATTGGCCCAGGTTCGAACCCTTGGCGTCGGTATCGATCACGCCCACCTGAACCATGCCTTCTGGCTTCACATGGTAGATGTAGCAGCGCCCGCGATCCCCCTCGCCCGCTTTCATGGCCCCCACAACTATGACACCGACTCCGGAACCGTGGGTCGCATCCATGGAACAACCGAATTGGTCCCCGACTTGCTCACCCTCGAGCGTGTGCAGGACCTCGCCGGTTTTCCCCGAGTACACGTACAACTTTCCAGCGCCATCCCCCGGCGCACCTACCAGGATTTCCCCATGGCCATCGCCATCCATGTCCTGCAAGGTCGAAACTTTCGTTCCAAACCGATCCCCGGCCACGCCCGCGCTCAATTGGTGGAGAGTGGAGCCATCCTTGCCCGAGGCCACGATCACATGCCCTGCATTGTTCGCCCAGGACGGGGCCCCGGCCACCACGTCCATGACCCCGTCCCCATTCACATCGCCCCGGCCTTCCACCGCGTTGCCCAATTGCCAACCCGGCTGACCGGTTAGGCGGAAAAGTTCCTTTCCACTGCGACCTGAATAGACGTAGACCAGACCCGACCAACCCTTGGCCGTGGGCGCGCTCGTGGCGAAGTCCATAGCCCCATCCCCATCCAAGTCGCCTACCACGCGGGCCACCCAACCGAACTGGTCCCCGCCCGCTTCTCCTACGAAGGTGTGCAACAGCCGAGGTTTCTCCAGGAAGAGATCGGGTCCGGTGACCAACTTGGGTAGTACGGTTGCGAACCGCGCATCCTTGCGGATCGACTCCAAATCTTTGTCGGTGGCCAGGAGTTGGCGATTTCCGAATCCAAGGCCCACGGCCTTGCCCAGCCAGGTGAAGGCCGCATCGGCTTGACCCAAACGGGATGCCGCGCAGCCCGCGTTGTAGGAAGCCAACCTGGCCACATTCTGGAACCCAGCCGCGCGCTCGTGAATCGCCAATGCCTCTTCGAACCTAGCCTGGTTGTGCAAGGACAACCCCAATTGATACCAACTGCCCCCCTCCTTGTCGTTGGCCTTCACCCGTGCCCGGAATACAGCCTCTGCGGCCGACCATTCCTGGGCCTGCATATGGGCCTGCCCACTGACAAAGGTCGGAACAGCCTGGGGCTCCTGCACACCAACAAAACAAAACGGCAAACACGCGAACAAAGAAACAAACATGGGGTCACCTGGGAGAAAGAAACTCGGGAGATGCCCCATTGCACTCCTTCCTAAGAATCCTGCCCCGCACTACCCCTGTTTTGACGCAAGCCGAACACGGGGTTTCAGGCCGCCTCGACCAAACTTCTACCGCGCTTGCCACCTGGCTGAAATCATCCTTGGCACTCACTGGCAGCGCTACTTCATGGCGCCGAAGTCCACCCGTTGCATGTCACAGTAATGGCGGTATCCGATCTCCTGGTAGATCTTGTTGGAGGTGGGATTGGACACGTCGGTGTTCAGGCTGGTGAACTTCTTTCCGGTGTCCAGGGCGTGCTGGCTGAGGGTGGCGACAAGCGCGCTGGCGTAGCCTTTTCCGCGGAATTCCTCGGGGGTGTAAACCCAGGAGATGGAGTGGCTGGCGGGGGTTTCCCGGGTAAATGCGGCCATGGCTTTGGGGCCCGTTGCGTCCTTCCAGAGGAAGAACTTGCCCTTTTCAACCAGATGGGTGGCCGGGTTCGGAAGCGAGGAATCCGCCGGAGGTAGGTGACATTCGTCGATAAAGCGAATGGTCCAAGGCGCCAACCATTCCATGTCCTCCAGGGAAGCCGTGACCATTTTGCCCGCGGGCGGGTTCTCGGGCGCGATGACCTTATCCAAGCAAAACAGGTGCATGTTCATGTGCACGTGATGTTCGACCCCATGGATGTGGGCCCAGCGCTTGGTGAAGAAAGGGGACGTGTCCGCCGGCCCCACGACACCAGAAATGTCATGGCCCGCGTCGCGGATGTGCTGGATCAATGGACCGATCGCTTCCAACTCCGCCGCGGCCAGGATCATGGGACGGGGCGGGGTTTGCATCACGATGGCACGCAGCCACTGGCCTTCCTCGACCACGGCGAACCAGGGGTCCTTGTCCCCAAAGCGGTAGCCCTGCACCAGGCGCTCGGCTGTTCCAAGAGCCATTCCGTAAAGGGCTTCGTCACTCTCCAGGAACGGACGGGTCCGTTCGAGGAACGACTCGACGTCGGAGTATTCGATCACTTTCATAGTTTCGGCCCAAAACGGAGTGGGCTGCGCGGCATCCAAGGCCCATGCCCAGGGGCTCCTGTCTGATTCCAGGAGTTTGGCGATGACTGCCACCGGGTTCACCAATCCCGGGAGGATACCCGCTTCGCCCGGCCCTGTATCGGACTTTCCTGGCCACACCCAGGCGGTCCGTCGAGTCGTGGGATAGCGCCCCTAGCAGGTTCCCGAGCCGGTGTCCTAGCCCGGTTTCGTACTTCCTTGATCCAGCCAACGGGTGGCCCGGGGACCATGATCTGCCCCTAAGCCGCCATGGATCCAGGGCAAAAAGAAAGCTGGCCCCGAACGAATCGGAGCCAGCCGCATGACATCAAGACTGATGCACCCCGGACCGAAACCCGGGGGATTTTTGCTCTCCAGCGCCTACTTAACGTCAGCCTTCGCGCCACCCGCCAAATGAATCCGTTCTATCGCAGATTTTGCGGCAGATATGACCTCAGGGGGCCCAGAAGCCACCCAATCGATCAAAAAAGGGAGAACTTCGGGGGTGCCGAGGGTGCCCAAGGAGCGGATCGCTAGCACCCGCTGCTCGGTCGGCTGGCCCTCGCCTGCCTGCTGAAGCAGGCGCTGGGCCGCACCCACCGTGGAAACTTCCTGGCCCTGGAAGAAGCGCTCCCAGCGGGCCTTCTCATCGTGATAGAACCGAATCTGCTCCAAGGCCAGCTTGGCGGCATCGCGGACTTTCACCTCCGTGTCTCCCAGCAGGGACAGCAGCCCCGGCACCGCGCCCGCGTCCAACTTTTTGGCCAGGGCCACGCAAGCGGAGCGCCGGCTGTGCTCATCCGCATCGCTGAGGAAAGGTGTCAAATGCTCCACCGGGACATCGGGAGCGACCTGATTGAGTACATCCAGTAGGCTATCGCGCAAATCCTTGTTGTCCCCGGCGGCGATGGCTTTGACCTCATCATCCGACAAATAGACTCCAAGATCGGTGAGGCTCCAAAGCGCGGTCGCCCCCACCTCGGTGTCGAACAACCAGGACCGAACTTGAGGTTCCCAACGCATGCTTGCCTTGCCCTGAATGCCACCAACCGCACCCTCGGCGACCTGTGCGGTTTCGCTTGCAAAGCTTCTGGTCAGGAGTTCTTCCCATCCCCTATTGCCGAACATCGACTGAATTTCAGGTCTCAAGCAAAACCGTTGAAGGGTGCCCAGCCCCCTTTGCTCCATTTTCGAAATGGAGATATCCTTGGCTTCGAGCCTGCGAATCCATGCCCGGCAAGCGGGTTCGATGACGCCTTGGAACACCTCGGGCGAAGTGGCGTTGTGCACTCGCATGGCAAGGCCGGCGAATTCGAATGCGTTGGAGTCGGGGAACAGGTTGGGCTGGTTCAAGTGGTGCTCCCAGATCTTTGCCAGCTGCGGCGGGGAGTAGCCGTGAACGCTCGTCTTCTTTCCCTTCCTGGTCGTGTACGAAGAGATCAGTGCCAGCGGGGACCCCTGAACATCATCCGCCCCCACCAGTTGCGGCACAATCTGATCCATGCCAACCAATTCGTACGTGGACCATTTCTCGGTCTTCAACATGGTTTCCACATCTCCGAGTTCCACCAACCGAACGAGGGCTTGGGTTCGGAACCGCGGGATGGAATCCGGGAAGGAATCCGCGGCAGGCGAATTGAGTAATTCCCTGAGAGCGGGCTCCATTCCATGTGCGCCTTCATCGCGGGAGCGGGAGAGCATGTAACTCACAACCGCTTCGTATTCACCGTTGGCCAGACTCAGGATGTAGCTCTGTGAGGCACTGGTATTCACGCGGCTCAGCTCGCTCAAGACTCGTAGCCACGCGTTCCAAGTGGATCCCGAGTATTGGGATTCCCCCGGATTCTCCCTTCGGTACTGCAGTCCCTTCACTCGCAGGCGCTCCATGGCTGCGATGAGACCAGGCACATCACCAGCCCCAAACTCCTGCTCGGATAGCCACCGAGCACTGCCGTCAAAAACACTGCTGGTCACCATGAGTTGGGTCACCTGTCGCACCAGTTCCGGAGCCTGGTTTGCATAGAGCCACGAACTCACGTTCTTCGAGTTCCAATAACCGTTCTCGGTGAGAATAGTCACCACAGGGAGAATGTGGTGATCCCCGTAGTCCAAATACACCTTGGAGATGGTCTCAATCACAGTGCTCTGCGTGGTGCTATTTCCCTGCTTTTCGGGACGCGGTCCTGCCCGCTTGACCGCATCGACAAAGCGCTGCATTTCATCGGTTTGTGCCTCCGCACCCCTGGCACCTCCTGCGCCATCTCCTCCAATAAACTGCCGTTCCCTGGCCCGTTCCAATCTGAACTTCGCGGGATATCGATCGAAGAAGTCCAAGGTCAAGACACGCAAGCTGCTGGACTGCAATCCATAGCGCTCAAGAACCTTGTATCCGATTTGATTGAGTCCCGGGTGCGGTGACTCCAACATGGATCGAAGGGTCCCGGCCAGGTTTCGCTCAGGGTCTTCGAGGTCTTTGACGGGATACCGTAGCTCATCCATTTTCCGCCACAGGTCCACGGCCACCGCATGGGGAACCGTATTGACCAGGGAGAGAAATTGCGCCGCCGATAGTTCTGCGAGGATGGGAGTCCGGCGGGGATTGGTTTGTGCGGCGGCGCTGTTTGCCATGCGAACCACCTGGATCGGCGCTTTGGGATTCGTGACCAATTCCACATAGAGCTCAATCATAGAGGGCTTCAACGCACCACACTCGACCAGACCTCGCGCGGCTGCCATGGACCGGTTGAGATCCGGGCTGGAGGCCAACTCTGACAGGTAGGCCCTGGCCTCGGGGGATCCGATCTCCCAAAGGATGGAGGCCATATGCGCGTGAAATGTGGAGCCAAACTGGGCAGGCAACGCAACCCCGTTGATTCGGGTTCCATTCGTGAGGTGGCTGAAGTGATCTTCCGAAAACCACTCCTCCATCTCTCTGCGGATCGTGGGGACCGCCGCGGACCCAAGCCAAACAAGGTCCTCCGCAGCAGGAGACCAGCATCCAAGATAGATTTGGTAGTGCTCGATGTATTGAAGGCCCTTTAGACCGAGCAGGCTTTGGGATGCGCGACCCAAGGCGGCCTGGGCCTGCTTTTGCAACTCCAGATCCTCCTTGGGTTTTGCCACCCCACCTTCAAGGGCTGCCGCTGCGTTCTTGGCCGCGTCCCCTTCCCCATTGGCCGCCAGCTTCAGCGCCGCCAAGGCCTTGGCTTCATCGCCGAGCTTGCGATAGGCCAAGCCCAGTCGCAAATTCGCGCGAGCGCGCAGTTCCTTGGAGATGTTCGTGGCGGCCGCCAGATGTCCGTAGAGTTCCGCTGCGCCGCGCAGGTCGTGCTCCAACTCCTCGACCGCGATGGCCTTTTCGAGCTCCGGTGAAGTGGGTGAGGATTCCTGTGCAACGGCCGGCAGGGCCAGAAGCGCCAGGCAAATGTGGTTTCGAATGATTGCTTTCATGATGGTCATTGGACGACTTGTCGGCAGGAACCTTGTCAGAGCTCGTTCGCGGGGATGTCAGGAATTTGTGGAGGCTTTGTCGGACTCTTCCAGGTTCAAGCGATACCCCACGCCATGCACGGTTAGCAGGTATTGGGGCTCCTTCGGGTTGGTCTCGATCTTTTTGCGAAGGTGCAGCACGTGTGTGTCAATCGTGCGGTTGGTCACGTAGTTGGAGCTACCCCAAACGCGATCAAGCAATTCGTCCCGGGGCACAGCGCGGCCTGCCGCATCGATCAGAAGCTGCAGAACTGCAGCTTCCCGGGGGGAAAGGCCCACGCTTTCCCCATCGCGGATGACTTGAAAGGAGCCCAAATCCACGGTGCAGGATTCCAAGTTCAAAGGCCCCGTGGGCTGGGAGATTTCGAGCACCTGGCTCCGCCGCAAGTGGGCACTGACCCGGGCCAACAGCTCGCGCAATCCATAGGGCTTGGTCACATAGTCATCCGCGCCCAACTCCAGCCCGATGACCTTGTCGCTCTCGTCCCCGCGGGCCGTCAGGATCAGAACCGGCGTGCTCGCATCGGTCTGTCGGAATTCTTTGAGCAGCTCCAGGCCGCCGGGTCCGGGCAGCATGAGGTCCAGCACGACCAGATCCAGACCGCCCGCTGCTAGGGACTTCTGCCCCTCCCAGCCATCGGCGGCGGATTGCACCTGATACCCCTGCCCCATGAGTGCTTCGCAAAGCCCCTCGCGCAGGGTTTGATCGTCTTCTACCACCAGAATTCGAGGTTCCGTCATAGTGCATTCGCTCCGCTTTCGGTCGATGTTCTTGGTTGCAAGGGCAAGCTCAGCTCGAAGCACGCTCCGCTCCCGCCGGCCGGCGGGTCGCATGCGATGAGGTCCCCTCCCTGGCGA
>JARGOW010000202.1 GCA_029212955.1 Planctomycetota bacterium
CGATGTGCCCGGGCTTCATCCATTCGACTGCCCATGTGTTCGGCCACTTTTCCTTGGCCTCTTTCAGGGCGCGCCGATTCACGGGGAACACGGGGTAGAAGCCCATGAGCTCCATGAAGAAGGGGGTGGGGGAGATGAGCTGAATCTCCAGGGTTTTGTCGTCCAGGGCGCGGATTGCAACGGTGTCGGGATCGTGAACGGGCTGGCCGGCCCTTTCGTGTTTGATGGGGTGAACCTCGGTGGTGAAGGCCTTGGCCCCGACCACGTACCAAAGTTGATAGGCGTATTGGGATCCGGTGCGCGGATCGAGCATGCGCTTCATGGACCACTCAAAGTCGTGGGCCGTGACCGCGTCGCCGTTGGTCCATTGGGCCCCGTCGCGGATGTGGAAGGTGTAGGTCTTGGCGTCCTCGGAGATCTCCCAGCGGTCCGCCATGCCAGGCTCGGGAGCCAGGGTCTTGGGGTGTTTGATGACCAGCCCCTCATACAGACAACGCACCACGCGGCCCTCGGGGACCCCGGTCACCTGGGCTGGATCCAGGCTTTCGACCTCGGTGCCATTGTTAAAGGTGAAGTCCGCCGGTTCGAGCTTGGCACCCCGGGTTAGGGCCACGGCGCCCGCCAGCAGCGCTATGAGGAGGGTGAAGGCGGAGGCCACACGGACCTTGCGAGCAAGCGGAGGGGAAACCATAGGCCAGCAGCCTACAGACCCGCTTTTGTGATCGCAAAGCCTTTTATCCTAACGGTTTGCGCCCATGGATGGGTCTTGCGGCGATTTGACAGTGGGGGGGCTCATGGTCCATGCTGGTGCGCTAGAATCGGGCCGATGGGCCACCCCGGGGTGGACTCGGACGATCGTGGGCACAGCCCCACGTGCCAACCGACCCCCCGATCCAGCGATCCTCCCACTTCCAGAGACGTCCTTTATGAAACTCGGTACCACCCTTTTGCTCCAGGTTTGCGTGTCCGCAGCCCTGCTCGCGCAACCCCTGCTTGCCAGCCCCCAGGAGGGCACCGCCGCCGCATCCGACGGCGCGGCCCTCTCCGCGGAGCGCGACTTCTTCCACCCGGATCGGGCCGAACCGTCCACTCCGCGCTACGGCGGCCGGGTAATCGTGCACCTGCCCTCCCTGGTGAAGCACATCAACTACGCCACCGAGAACTCAGCCTACACGCGTCGAATTCTCTACGAGGTGCATGAGTCCCTGTTGCTGCAGGACTGGGAGAGCCACAAGTACGTGCCTCGCCTGGCCACCCAGTACCCGGTGATCGAAGATGCCTTGGCTGTGACGGCCGAGGCCAAGGCCAAGTACACCACCACCGACGTTGTGCTTAAGCGCAAGGTCGTCGAAGGCGAGCAGGCCGCGTCGGAATTTGTCACCGAAGCCGTGGTCTACGGCGAGGTCATCGACGAGGGCGACTTCTACACCGTGCGTCCGGTTTCCTTCAAGAACCCGCTCACCGAAACGATCCAGGTGCCCAAGGCCGACGCCAAGCGCCTCGAGAAAGGCACGGTGTTCAACTTCGAACTGCGCGATGATGTGCGCTGGCACCCGGGTGGCGGTCACACGGACCAAATGCTCGACGCCGATGACGTGCACTTCTCCTGGTCCATCTACCGGAACCCCGAGGTCAACTGCGACGAGAAGCGCTTCCAGTTCATCAAGGTGACCGGCGCGGAGGTGCTCGATAAGCATCACATCCGTTTCTTCTACGAGCAGCAATACGCCTACGCATTGGCCACATTGGGCGATTCGATGACGATTCTGCCCTCCCACGTGTACAACCTGGCCGACCCGGACAACCAGGACCACAAGAAGAACTTCACCGAAGAAGAGCAGGGAACGTTCATCAATGAGCACCAGGCCAACAAGAACTGGATCGGCTTGGGTCCCTACCGCATCACCAACTTCAGCGATCAATACGTGGAGGCCTCGCGCTTTGTGGACGACCAGGGCAAGAGCCTGTACTTCGATCCCGAGCACGCCGGGTACATGGATACGATCCGTTACCGCGTGATCCGCGATGACCAAGCCGCCATGCGCGCCTTGCTCAACGAGGAATTGGATTTCTTCGAGCGCGTCAAGTCCGAGGACTACTTTGGCCCCGCCACCCAAAAAGACGACTTCACCAAGGCCTTCTACAAGGGTTACTTCTACCTGGGTTCCTACGGGTACACCGGTTGGAATATGTACCGTCCGCAGCTGGCCGACCTGGCCGTGCGTAAAGCCATCTCCATGGCATTTGACTCCCAGGCCTTCCTGCGCACGAACTACAAGGGTTTGGCGCGCAAGGTGACCGGACCCTTCCCCGTGGAATCCGACGCCTACAACCGTGAAGTGGCCCCGCTCACCCATGACGTGGACATGGCTATCGAACTGCTCGACGACGCCGGTTGGTATGACCGCAACGGCGACGGCACCCGGGACAAGGACGGTGTGGAGCTGGTCATCACCGTGCTCTATCCCACCGGAAACGACGCCTCCAAGATCCTGCTGCTCAAGCTGCAGGAGTCCCTGGCGGAATTGGAAATCGATGTGCAGCTTGAGCCCATCGAATGGGCTTCCTTCCTGGAGCGCATCAACAAGCGCGACTACGACGGCTGCAACCTGGCCTGGTTGCCGGGTCTCGAGGACGATCCCGAGCAACTTTGGCACTCCAAGTGGGGCGCCAAGGGTGTGGAGGGCTCCAACCACTCGGGTGTGATGGATCCCTACATTGACGATTTGATCGCCAAGGGACAGGTCGAACTCGACTTTGAGAAGCGCATGGCGCTCTGGAACAAGTTGCACGAGCACCTGTACAACAATGTCATGCCCTGCTTGTTCGGCTTCAACGTGCCGCGCAAGTTCGCCATGTCCAAGGGAATCCGGGGGTACCAGACCTTCGCGATCTCCCCGGGCTGGTCCATCCGTCGCTGGTACTTTGCGGATCCCGCGAAGGACGGCACGCGCGCAACCCTCAATAAGTAGGGGCGCATCCACCGCTTTGATATGGGGCCGGCCGCGTGCCGGCCCCATGTCATAGGTCGGGGGTGGGGGACCCGCGTTCCCAATCCCGGCCCCGCCCCGGCCCGTTGAAATGGCCCCCGCACCGCCGGGCTTCGATGGGCGCGCGCACACACTTCTAGCCGTGGCCGCCCAAAGCGGTTAGGCTGGTTCCCTCCAACGGGCCCGGAGTTCCTCCCGGTCCGTTCTTCCCACCTCCAAGGCTCGGTTCCCCGCCGCGCAACCTTCCCTGACCCTTGTTCGCATTCATCCTGCGTAGGCTGCTCCTGATGATCCCAACCACGTTTGGGGTCGCGCTGGTGATCTTTGCCATCTTCCATGCTGCCCCTGGCGATCCCGCCACGGTCATGATGGGAGCGGGCGGCGCCGGCGACTTGAGCTCATCCTCCGATGTAGAAGGCCGCGTCGCGCGCTTTCGTCGCAAGCACGGATTGGACCGCTCCCTGGTGGTTCAATTCCTCGACTATGTCGGGCCCGTGAACCTGAGCCGGGACGGCGCGTCCTGGTTCTCGTCCCCGTACACCGAGCGCACCACCGAGGAGGTGGAACTCGAAGGTGGAGGCACGCTAGTCCTGGGTGAACCGCTGCTGATCGGCACCCTGCCGGGCACGGATCCCCTGGATGCGGATCACGCCGAAGAGTGGCGCATGACCCTGCTCGACGATGGTGCGGGCCAGTCCTCTTGGGACGAAGCGTCCCGGGGTTTGGCGGGATTGGAGGACGAGGGCTTGCCCGCGATCTTCACCAGCCTCTTCGAGCTGCGCAACCAATCGGACCAGGCCGGGGGGGCCGTGGACCGCACCTTGGCAGCGCTTTCGGCGTCCACGGATTTCCGCATGCCCGAGGGCATCGACGCCTCCAGCCGCGTGGGCCGGGCTTTTGGTTGGTACTACACCGAGGGTGGTGGGTACCGGGTCCAGAACACCGGTGAGAACACCTGGGGCGGTTTGTTGGCCCTGGACCTGGGCAAGGAAATGCAGGGGGAACGACCCATTGGAGCCGAGCTGCTCAAGCGCATGTCGGTCTCGGTTCCCCTGTCTCTGATCTCGGTGATGCTGGCCTATTTGCTCGCGATCCCCGCGGGTATCTTCAGCGTTCGCAACCGCGGCACGCGGCGCGATGGGCTCGTGACCGTGGTGCTGTTCGTGCTGTTCGCCATTCCCACCTTCTGGGCGGGTTTGATGCTGCTGCAGATCTTCGGCAAGACGGGTTGGGACCTGCTTCCGGTCCTGGGTTTGCACGACAAGGACGCCGACCAGTTGGGCACCTTCGCCTATGCTTGGGACACCATCAAGCACTGCATCCTGCCCATCGTGACCCTGACCTACGGCAGCTTGGCCTATCTTTCGCGCCAGATGCGCGCGGGCATGATGGATGTGATCAGCCAGGATTACATCCGAACGGCGCGGGCTAAGGGCCTCTCCGAGAACGTGGTCATCTACAAGCACGCCCTGCGCAACTCGATGATCCCCGTGATCACCCTGTTGGCTTCCATCCTGCCGGTGCTGATCGGCGGTTCTATCATCGTGGAAATGGTCTTTGATATCCCCGGCATGGGTCTCTATGCCTTCGAAGGATTGACCAAGCGCGACTTCAATATCCTGATGGCCACCACGATTCTGGTCGGCATCATGACCCAGGTAGGCATCTTGCTTTCCGACATCACCTACTCCCTGGTGGACCCCAGGATTCGCCATGAGTAAGCCGTCATTCGAAAGCATGGAGGGCCGCGAGCAGGCCGAGGATGCCGAGGTCTACTCCAAGGACTATTGGGATCTGGTGATCGAGCAGCTCAGCAAACGCAAGCTGTTCAAGGTGGGCATGGCTGTTTTGGCCCTGCTGTATGGAATCGCGATCTACGCGCCTTTCATCACCAACGATCGACCGTTCCGCTTTGAGGGCGTGGACGTCAAGGAATTCACCTCGGCGGCCAAGTCCATGAGCCCGGTGGTTTCGAGTATGTCTCGAATCCTCAAGGCCACGGACGCGGAATTCGAGGAGCAGCTCCGCAAGGCGGGCACTTGGGAAAAGCCGGATGTGGCCCCGCAGACCCGCAAGGACGCGTTCCTCGAGGAACGCGGCGCCTTGCAGTTGCGCACCGAACGCATCCGCGCCTACCTGCCCACGGACGCCGAGGAGGTGCGTGGGAGCTTGACCAGCTTGCACGCGCTTCTGGACGAGGCCACCCTGGCCTTCGAGACCGGCGACGAGGCCCAGGCCCTGGCCAAGGTGACCGAGGCCAAGAAACTGGCCCGGGGTTACAGGAAGAGCCTGAAGCCTGTGGACCCGGCCAATTTGGAGGCGGGCGGCTTGAACCTGGTCGCCATTGGGGAGTCGCCCCTGTGGGATGATCTTTCCCCCCTGGAGGTCTTCATTATGACCTTCTGGGCCTTCGTGATGACCTGGCCCATTTGGAACCGGCTCCTGAACGCTTTGTTGCGCGGGAACCGTGAGTCCATCCGCATTTGGCGCAAGCGCAAGTTCTTCCTGGTACTGGCCTGCTCCCTGTTGGTCGGACTGGGTTGGAGCTTGGTTTGGGGGCCCGGCGGCAACATGAATCAGAATGCCAAGTACAAGAGTGGGGTGACCCAGGGCTCGCTGATTGCGATCCAGGAGGGCACATCGCTTTTGGATACGGGCAACGAGTTCGAGATCCCGTGGGCTTTTGTGCGCTACGGCACCTCCGAAACCCATGGCGAAGAATCCTTCCGCCCGCCCACCTGGAAAGCGGCCGCAGCCGCCGACGATGAGATGCGCTGGATTCCTGGAGCCAACGAGGAGGGGGCGGAGAACGCCACCACCAATGGTGTCCAGGCGATTTATGAACCCATCGATGTGCGCGCGGGTGAACCCGCCTTCAACTCGGGCAGTCGGCACCTGGCCGGCGTGGACGAGTCGGGCCGGGACTTCTTTGCACGCATGGTTTGGGGCGGGCGCACCTCGCTCATGGTGGGCATCCTCTCCGCCTTCCTGTTGACCATCATCGGAATCGTTTTCGGTTCCCTGGCGGGTTACTTTGGCGGTTGGGTGGACACGGTCATCATGCGATTGATCGAGATCCTGCAGTCGATCCCAGCCTTCTACATGATCCTGATGACCATCGCGTTCATCCCCGCGGATGTGATCAAGCCCATTTTCGCCATCGTGATCGTGATCGCGTTGATCCGCTGGACGGGCACGGCGCGACTGGTGCGTGGTGAATTCATGCGATTGCGCGAGCAGGAGTTCGTGGTGGCGGCCAAGGCCCTCGGGTTCTCAAACCGCCGTACGATCTTCCGCCATGTGCTACCCAACGCCATGAGTCCGGTGATCGTCAGCGCGGCCTTCGCCGTGGCGGCGGGCATCCTGACCGAGTCGGCGATCTCGTTCCTCGGCTTTGGTATCAAACCGCCCGAGGCTTCCTGGGGATCCTTGGTCAGCGAATCCAAGAACCCCGAGCACTGGTGGATTCAACTCTTCCCAGGCATCCTGATCTTCATCACGGTGACCTGTTACAACCTGGTCGGCGACGCCGTGCGCGACGCCATGGACCCCAAGATGAAGAAATAGGGCCATGGGAAACAACGAAAGCACAAGCAAGCAGCCCCTGTTGGAAGTCAAAGGTCTCAAGACCTACTTCTACAGCGAGGCCGGGGTCGCCAAGGCCGTGGACGGCGTGAGCTATTCCATCCTGCCCGGGGAAACCCTGGGCGTGGTGGGGGAGTCGGGCAGCGGCAAAAGCGTCACGGCCCTATCGATCATGCAGCTGGTTCCCATGCCCCCGGGCCGGAACGAGGGCGGTGAAATCCTGTTCAATGGGCGCAATCTGTTGGGCCTGAACGACGATGAAATGCGCGAGTTGCGCGGCAACGACATCGCCATGATCTTCCAGGAGCCCATGACGGCTCTGAACCCGGTGTACACCGTGGGCGATCAGATCATGGAGGCGGTCATGCTGCACCAGGGCAAGGACAAGGACGAGGCCCGGGCCCATGCCATTGAGATGATTCGCAAGGT
>JARGOW010000203.1:0-3785 GCA_029212955.1 Planctomycetota bacterium
GAAGGTGTCATCGATTTGGTTGCGCTCGTACACATGCACGTCGAGTTCGGGCATGGTTTTCTTGATGAGAAGGGCGGTGAAGAGACCGCCGGGTCCGCCACCGATGCATGCGATTTTCATAAGCGTTCGTTGTCCCTGGGGCTTTGGGCCCCTGAGTATGCGTGCTTGGGCTGGGCGTGTGTAGGACTTTTGGAATCGAACGTGGGGGGGAGGGTTGTGGGGGCAAAATAAATCGCGCAAGAACTGCCACTTTCAGACCCAGCAAGAGTTAACCCACCCAGGGCGGGGGAGGTGGTGGCCTCCATGGCCTTTTGGTCGGCACGGGTCCGCCCAAACCGCCCCCTCCAACCCTCACTGGTTCAAAGAAGGCGTGCGCAACTTGAACCCATCCGACCCGCGCTCATGATCCTCTCCCAATGGCAAAGTCGCACCGCGGAGCACGCTCCCAAACCCGTGGCGTTCCCGCAAATCATCTAAAACGTGGTCGATGGCCTGGTCCCTGTCCGCCCGGCTTTGGGGGGCGTCTTGTTCCGCTTCCACGGGTATCTCACGGTCGCTTTCCGGGTCGCTGAACAGGTTGCGTTGGTAGCCCGTGCTGACACGCAATCCGATCAAACTGACCCCCACACGCTTTACCAGGGAGCGTCGCCTGGGCAAGGAGCGCAACAGGGTACGGGCGTGATCCCACAGGGCTCCGGTTTGCGCGCTGGGTTCGGGGAGCCGTTTGCGTGTGCGCCCACGGTGGGCGCTCGATCGGGATTTGCGTCGCTGGGCGGCGCTGCGAGTGTCCACATGATGCAGGCGCACCTCCATGGATCCGGCGCATAGGCGGTGTTCGCGCAGGCGCGCGGCGGCACGATCCACGAGGTAGGCGAGCATGGCCTCCACGTGTTCCATACGACCCTCTTCGGGTTCAAAAGAACTGTCGCGGTGGATGGACTTGGGTGTGCTGCGCACGATGAGGCCATTGGCGTCTAGCTCACAGCTGGCCATGACGGGGGCCGGATCGATGCCGCGTGCGCGGTCGTGTAGGGTGAGCCCTGGAACGCCGAAGGAAGCGAACAGCATCTCTTTGGAGACCAAGCACAATTCACCCACGGTACGGATGGCGAAGTCCTCCAGGGAGCGGCGAATGCTGTGTCCTACACCGGGCAGATGCTCCACGGGGAGGCCGTGCAGGAAGGCGCGCTCCTGGCCGGGGAGGATCTCGGCGACGCCGCGTGGTTTGCCCAGTTTACCGGCCAGGCGCGCCATGGTTTTGGTTGTGCCGATGCCGATGGTCACAGGCAGGCGCAGTTCGTGCATGGCAGCGGATTGAATGGTTTCCGCCACATGACAGGCGGAACCGAGAAGGCGCGTGGTGCCTTTCAGGTCCAGGAAGAAATCATCGATGGAGGAGATTTCAACCACCGGGGTGAAGCGCAGCAGCAAGGCGGCCAGCCGGGCGCGCAGGGCGTTGGCGGCGCGGGAGTCGCCGGGCAGGAAGATCGCCTGGGGGCAGCGCTTTTGAGCCTCCCGCGAGAACATGCCCGAGCGAACACCGAAGGCGCGCGCCTCATAGGAGCAAGACATGACCAGGCCGCGGGTGCTCGGGTGTGCACCGATCACAAGGGGTTTCCCGATGAGGCGCGGATCCCGGGAGGATTCCACCGACGCCAGGAAAGCATCCACATCCAAATGCAGGATGCGGCGTGTGCGGGCGGGCAATCGGGAGTCTCGGTGGGCCATCGCCCCACCCTAACAGAAGGCGAACATCGCGCAAGGGGGAGATTAGGGGACCAGGCAGTCCTCCACGGCCTTTTGGAGCTCCGCCATTTCATCGGATGCCATGCCCTGGCCGATGCGCGTGGCCGTCCACATGGTGAAGGCAATGGCCGCGCAGACGGGCACCACCCAACGGGCGTTGGGCGCACGGTCGATCATCCATTGGGAGACCGCGAAGGTCACGGCGAAAAGGCTAATGGTGCCGAGTGCCAAGTAGGTCAGGGCGAATCCCATCCAAATGCTAGGGCTCGGACTAAAGCGTCCGTACACGCGGGTTTCGTCCTGGCCAATTTCGGTGCGCACTTCGAGCTGCAGCCAGGGGGACCAAAAGTGTCGGTCCTCATTGCGCAGGGAGAGCATCAGGTGATGCTTCACCGATTGGCCGACCACCCGGGCCCCCTCGGAGCGCAGCAGCCCCTCCAAACGTTGGGAGGCATTGTCGGGTGAAAGCGAAGTGGGTAGGACGAAGCGGGGACGCAGGCGGGGGCGGAGGGTAGCCATGGCGCCACGTTAACACAGCCCGGCATTTTTTGTCGGGGGTAGCGACCGGGCGAAACTCTCAAGTTGGCGGTAGGGCAGATTCGGAAGCTAACGCGAGGGTTTGGATTGGGGCGCGTTCCGGTCTATTGGGAAAGGTCGGGCAGACGCAAGGTCGCGGTGTCCGCTTTTCGTTCGGCCGGGCCCAGGCTGGGGGCGATGCGCTGAAGCACCCGTTCCGCGGTGGCGCGGTAGCCGGTGAGTTTGCCGCCGTAGATCGAAAGTACCGACGGCCGTTTGGTGTGGTTCTGGATGAGAACAACCTCACGCGAACGCGCGAAGGCGGCGCCCTCGGCCCGGGGTAGGACCCGGAGTCCGGCCCAGGAATCGACCACCGTGGTGCTCTTTCCGGGGAAATGGTTCGAGAAGGTTTCGACCAGGTATTCGATCTCGGACTGGGTGGGTTGCACCTCGTCGGGATCTCGCCAGGGATTTTCCGTGGTGCCCACCAGGATACGACCCTTCCAGGGCATGGAAAACACGGCACGCCCGTCCGCGGGCGCTTCGGTGTAGTAGATGCCCTGATCCAGCGTGCCTTCCAATTCGATGTGCGTGCCGCCGACCAGGTCCACCTCGCGGTGGGGAGGTTTGGGTGTGAAGTGGTCGAGGACCTGGGCGACCCAGGGACCGGCCGCATTGACCACGACGCGCGCGTGCAATTCGTGCACGGCCTCCTCCTGGTGATAGCGCAAAGTCCAGCCGTGGGAATCGGCTTCGGCGGCGATGAGCTCCGCACCCAGCATCACATGGGCTCCCAATTCGTGGGCCGATGTGATGACCGCGCGGCACAGGGCAGCGTCATCGGTTTGGCCGTCGTAGTAACGGAAAACCGAACGAAGACCCTCTTGCTTCAAGCCGTCTAAGAGGTCCCAGCCGTCCTTGGGTACGGTGGAGAAGCGCGCCTCCTTTCCGAGCCCACCCAGCAAGGCGTACAGGCAAAGCCCGGCGCGCACGGTGAGCGGGCCCCGGCGCATGCCGCGGTAGACGGGGATGTGGAAGGGCACCATGCGGACCAGGTGGGGCGCGATGCGCAGAAGGGTCGCGCGCTCTTTTAAGGACTCACGAACCAAGCCAAACTCAAAGGTCTCCAGGTAACGCAGTCCCCCGTGGATCAACTTGCTGGACTTGCTGGACGTGCCAGCCGCCGGGTGGGACTTTTCTAGAACGCGGACCTGGTACCCAGCGGCGGCTAGGGCTTGGGCCACGCCCGCTCCCTGGATTCCGGCTCCAATCACAGCCACGTCGCACTTTTCGCCTGCCCCCATGGCGCAGAGCATTCGGGATCTGGCCCGCGGATTCAACCTGCAATTTCAATTGCCCTTTTGGGGGTGCGTGGGATCGGTCCTTTGGGGGAAGTGGATCGAATTTCGGCGTGGGCGGGGTTCGGTCTGGGGGTGGGCAGGCTAGAATCCGCGGAACCCGATCCCCCAGGATTGCCATGACCTCCAACAGCCAAGCCGACCTCATCCTGCTCCACAATCCCG
>JARGOW010000203.1:3795-6979 GCA_029212955.1 Planctomycetota bacterium
CCAAATCACGGGCCGCCAAGCAATGGTTGCAGAAGCAGGGCGTTGCGTTCGGGGTCCGCGAGTATCTGGAGCAACCGTTGACGGGTCAGGAGCTGCTCGAGTTGCGGGGAAAGCTGGGGGCGCCACTGAGGGATTGGGTCCGCGACGGGGCGGCCGTCGCCCGTTGCGAGGGAATGCCCGAGGGCGAGCAGGATGGTGCCCTGGCCCAGTTCCTGGCGGAGAATCCGTCCGCCATGCAGCGCCCGATTCTGATCCGCGGCGAGCAAGCCCGCGTGGGGCGCCCGCTGGAAGCCCTGGAAGAACTGCTTTAGGGGAAGCTCCGGATTGGTGGCCGGCGAGCCCGTTCTAGGCCCGTTTTGCAGTCGGTGACTTTCCAGGATGGATGGCTCTGCTTCGAATTGAGACCCAGGGCCCTGGGTTGTACCGATTCACAACCAATGGGCTTCTTGGCCGCTCCAGTTTGATTGCTGGCGCCGATGGGGCCGTGCGAAGGGGGTGGCATGCAGGAAGGTGTGGTTTCCCTGCGGCTCGGTGAGTTGCAGACCTTTGGTTTTTCCGGTTTGGTTGCGTCTGACGAAGGGTCCCAGGGAAAGAGAGTGTGTGAGGTGGATTTGCCGAAGACGGCAGCCTCGCGCTTCCCACACCCCTTCTGCCATATGAGCCTCTTCCGCCTTGCTTCCCTGCTGATCATCTTTTTTTTAGGTTCCAAAACCCTGGCAGGCGCAGAGGTGCTAGCAGCCCTACCCAGCCAGGTTCAAGATGCGGGTTGGCCGGGGGAAGCCAAGGGCGTGATTCGGGACCTGCAGTCGGTTCGCTTCACAGGTGCGTTGGAAACCGAACAGGTGGTGCTCATCGACGACGCATTGTATTTGGCCTTTCGGCCCGGCCGCTACTCCGAGTTTATCCTCCTTGCCACCGACGTGAAGTCCGTGCAGGTGGTGCCCAATTCGGATGGAACCCAGTCGTTGGTACTCGTTCAGAATACGGGCATGAATCGCCTGGGCTGGGACTGGGATCATGCGGGTTACATTCTCACGGAGGCCCTTCCCAGCGAGTTTGATTCCTGGAAGAACGTGGGGCGGCTCTGGGTTCAGGAAGTGAACGGCGGCCAAGAGCTTTACGGTTACGACGCGGGCGCTGGCAAGATTCGCCATGCGAGCCATAGTTCCGGTGTTTGGAGCGGGGTCGGGACTTTGCCCTGCCATGGGCCCCTCCAGGAAATGGTTTTTGTGGAGTTGGACTCGACCTCGCCGGGACCGGAGATGGTGCAGCTGCATAAATACAAGTTGTTCGTCATGTCCGCGGATGGATCGCAAATTTTGGATTCTGTGGAGGCCCATGCCACGGACTCCATTGCAGTGGTGCGCAATCCGGGTGCGGGCTGCGGCGACCTATTGGCCCATAGCTACATGCTGAACGGATCCCATTGGTTGCGGGTTTGGAACGAGGACAAGTCGAGCCCGGGCTATGCGCTGGGGACCAAGGACTGCACCCAGATCCTGCCCCGATACGGGGATCAGTACGGGGATCACATGCTGTTGACGCGCGGCGGTCTCGGGGATGTGGACATCGTTGAACTACACGCCAGCACGGGGCCGGGGGGATTGCTGCTCGAGCGCAACAGTGCGGGGAACTGGATCGACACCCATGAGGACCCGGCGCAAAGGCCCGTTCAAGCTGCAGGTCTGGTGGATTTGGATTTGGATGGGCGCGAGGACCTGATGGTAGCGGTGCTGAACGGCAACAATCTGGAATTGCGCAATGTGATGACACGGGATCTGGAGGATGAGCGCTGGCAGAACCTGGAGACCGATGCTCCTGAACTCCAAGCCCTTGGCGATGGGGACTTCGAGGTGAAAATCACCATGCAGGTTCCCCAGATCGCCTCATCCACGACCGTGCAAGTGGACGTTTGGGCCCGCGAAAACCCCGGGACCCCCCAAGAGGTCCTACACAACCTGGGTCGCCAATTCGTAACGGTCCCCTCCGGCGCCACCCAATATGAATTCACCCAGACCTTCACCGCAAACGACTGGAACCCCACCGAAGCCCACTTCGAAATGGGCTTCGCGCCCGTGGACTTGGATCAGCTGGGGAAGGTGATCAGCCTGTATCCTTCCAAGGCAATCGCGTGGGCGGGGCCGAACGCCCCGGCAACGCTGGTGAGCATTGGTGTGTTCTGGTTGAACTCATTTGCGGGCAATCGCACCCCTTCCTCGCGCCGAAGGTATCGGCGGCAAGGCGAATCTACTTCAGGGGTTGGTACAAGCGGGCTCGAGCAATGAGTGCTACGCCCATAAGGCTGATTGCGGCAATCGCAATCCACTTGAACCCGAACCGGCTTGGTTCGGGAGTGGGTGGGGATTCAGGGGCGTAAAGTGGGCGGTTGGCAAGGCCACGGGCATGTAGGAGGTAGCGCCCTGGGAAGTTTGCTCGTTCCCGGAGTCCCACCCTGGCGCGCCAGAGTGCTTCCGCCGGAGATAGCCCTTGGTTCGTAAGCCCTCGGATGACTGAGCCGGCCAAGGCCTTGTTGTCGTCGTATCGCAAGGGAAGGTGGGCAGAGAGGACGGTGTCCGCCCCGTGCTTCATTAGCGCGCCCGCCAAATGTTGGATTCCGTCGTCGCCGGATCGCTCCACGCCATCCGTAGTGCCACAGGCAACAAGCATGACGAAGGGTGGAGAATCAAACGAGTTCAAATCTGCTGGGCCGACCACGGTGGTTCCGCCTGAGGCTCGCCTGAGCAAGAGCCCTGGACTGGCGGCCAGATCATCGTCCCGTGTTCCATGGCTCATGACAAACATGGCCCGATGTGCTTGGGGATTTGCCGTCATCAGAAACTCTACAGTTGCATCCATGCCGACCCTAAGCTGATGGGGGAGGCGATCTGGCAGTGATCCAAACAGTGAGGTTGAGTCGCTTTGCGTGAAGGGCAGTGACCGTAGTTTGGGGCCGCGCTTGCTAAGCCTCAAGCGATCCTTTGGCAGCATGGAGTCCGGGGCGGAAGTGTCAACCAGTGAGAGCCATCCGTTGTCTTGATGTGGGGTGCGAGCTTCTCTTCTTTCCGCTAGAGCCAAACCAGTTGCGAGTGACGGAAAATATGAAACCGGCATTGCATCACCCAATCGCTCTCCGTCTGTCAGGCGTAGCAATTCCATGGGGACGTAGAAAGCCCCTTCAAACCCT
>JARGOW010000204.1 GCA_029212955.1 Planctomycetota bacterium
GCGCATTGAACATGGCCGGAACCGCAGGGAACAGGTTGACTTTCTGCTTGGAGAGGCTGGTTGCCAGGGCCTTAAAGTCCCTCGGATTGGGGATAAGTACCTGTTTCAGCCCATTGAACACACCGTATCCCATACAGACCGTCAGTCCGAAGACGTGGTACATGGGCAGGGCGGTCATGATGGTTGTAGAACCGCGTTCCACGCCGGTAAACCACGCGGAGATCTGCTGAATGTTGCAAGACAGGTTCTTGTGGGTGAGCATCGCTCCTTTGGAGGCTCCCGTGGTTCCACCCGTATACTGGAGGAGGGCCAGTTCGTTCCAACCGGCCTTGTGCCTGGGAGCGCGCCCTGTGGAGTTGGCGATCACGTCCTTGTACAGGTGAACGGAGTCGCTCGTTTC
The DNA here is from genome assembly GCA_029212955.1 of Planctomycetota bacterium. GTDB lineage: Bacteria > Planctomycetota > UBA1135 > UBA1135 > NORP259. The sequence goes on from JARGOW010000204.1 coordinate 401, forward strand.
CACATGTGCCCAACGGGCTGGATCCTGGCGCTTCAGTTTCATCTTGGCCAACCAGGAGATTGGGAAGCTGAAATAGTCCGGAATGGAAGCCACGATGAAGTGCTTGGGCTCCAGTTCCTTTTCGTGATCCTTGAGGGTTTGATCCCATACAAAATCTGCCGTGATGGCCAGGAACACATTCGCATCGGACCATTGGTGCTTGACCTCCCGCAAGGTGTACAGGGGATTGGTCATGACCACGACCGCGCCCACGGAAAGCGCCGCAAAAAATGCGATCAAGTTCTGGGGCATGTTGGGCAATTGAATCGCCACCCGCATACCCGGCTTCAAACCCATCTTCACCATGGCGGCGGCCAACTTGTCGACCTCGGTGCCCACCTGACCATAGGTCATGCTGCACTTGATGAAGTGCAGAGCTTGTGTGTCGGCTCCCAGCCGAATGGATTTCTCCAACATCCCCGGAAGGGTGATCTCCTCGAACTCGACCTCCTTGGGAGTGTCGGCGGGGTAATGTTGAAACCAGGGCTGGTCTTGCATGGGTTGGTCTCCGGTGGTTGCCGGAATAGGGGTTTGCGGGGGGAATTCCCCGGTTCAGCATAACCAAGTTGGGTAGACCAGGCGAAGGACCCGGCTTCTCGAGGTGGACGAACCGGGAATGCTGTGAATTCGTCTGCACCTGGGCTCTCGCCCCGCACCCCCGTTTGGCGATCCGGGCCTGTGCTCTGCTGCCTCAGGGGGAGCGCCTTGGTTCGAATGGGTGCGAAACCCTACAATCTTCCCAATGCGCACTTTCGCCCTCGCTTACCCCAACTCCCTGGTCGGTACGTTCTATCGCCGCCACGTGAGCGGAGGCCCGATTCCGGAGAAAGGGGGATTGGTGATTTACACCAATCATGTGAACGGCTTGATGGACGCGGATATGCCGCTGTATCTGACGAAGCGCCAGCAGTACTTCCTCGCCAAGCCTTCCCTCTTCAAGATCCCAGGAATCAGCTGGGTGATCCAAACGGTGGGAGCGATCCCGATCTACCGGCAAAAGGACAAGGTGGACATGTCCAAGAACGAGGATTCGTTCCGGGAGATCCACCGGGTGCTGCGTGGGGGCGGAGCGATTTCCCTGTATCCCGAGGGCGAATCCCGCTTGGCCTTTCGGTCCCGCCCTTTCAAGACGGGGGCCGCCCGCATGGTATTGGGCGCCCAGGAACAAAATGGCGACCCGATTCAATTGGTTCCCGTGGCCTTGCTGTACGAGGAGCAGGAAGTGTTCCTGTGCCGGGTACACCTTTGGGTGGGCGAGCCATTCGACCTACTGCCTTTTATCGACTCCTATCAAAAGGATGGCCGGCAAGCGGTTCGCGATGCCACCGCACACCTGCAAGCTCGGTTGGATGAATTGCTCGTGCCGGTCGATGATGTGGACGCCTTTCGAGTCATCCTCAATGGGGATCGCATCCTGAACGATGCCGTGGAGGGAACGGGACCACGTATGCGCGCATTGGCATTGGCTTGGGATTCCTGGGCACAGCGGGAAGCGGGTCCAGCCCAAGCGTTGGGTCAGCGCTTGACCGCTTTCGGGGAGCAAATCGAACGCTTTGGTTTGGAAGCTAGGGACTTGGGCGAAGGGGGCTTGACCCGGCCACTCCCATCCAGACTGAAGTACACCGGGATCCTGATCGGAGCCATTGCCGTTTCCCCATTCCTGGCCCCCCCCATTCTTCTTTCCAGCGCCATCGCCCACGTGGGTCGCAGCACGCCGGACAAGCTGGTGACGGTCACCACGATCTCAGCTTCGGTACTCGTCCCCGTTTGGGGAATCGTGCTGGCGTATGCCCTAGCGCGCATGGAAACCCCAATACCGGGGTTCTGGGCCATTCTAGGGTGTATTTGGGCATTGCTATACGTGACCAGGCGAGTGAGTTTGCTCTGGACGAAGCCGCGCCCCCTGCGACGAGTCCTCACGGGAATCGGCCTGTTTGGCCGAAAGCAAACCATGTGTGATCTTTGGGTGAAGAGACAGGAACTGCGGAAGGAACTGCAGACCCTCTTCCCCGACTGCTAATTCGCAATCACGGCCCAGCCGGATCTCCCCGGTGACAGCACCCCATCCACCACCATGGAATTCAAAACAACCCTCGGCCTCTTGGCCATCGCTCTCCTGCCTTCCTGCTTTGCGCCCGCCATCGACGGCACCGCCCGCTATACCCAACTCTCACCCGATGGCACCCTCGCCATTTCGGATGCGGCGATCTTCACCTCAAACTCGCTCTCAGAACTGGGCTTGGATGACAAGGAAGGCGTGCCTGGAGCCCAGGTCGACTTCCAATGGCTCGGCCCTCACATTTCGGTTAGCACCCAGTCCGGAAGCTGGAGTGGCACGGGAGTCATGTCGGGTGAATTCTCCGACGGGACCAACACCATCCCCATCGGCGCCAACGTGGACTCTGAACTCGATTTGGGCATCCACAGCGCCATCATCACCTGGGACTTCCTTCCCGGCGATGCCGAGCTAGGCCTTGGTTTTGGCGTGGATCTACTGGACATGGAGGGCAGCTTTACCGACCAAGGCACCCTGCAGGTCATCGATTTCGACGAATCCCTTCCTATCCCGATGCTCGCTATCCGGGCCAATGTCCATGTGGGCTCCATCGAATTGGGCGGGCACCTGGCCGGCTTTGAGATCGACTACGACGGCGACGAAGCCCAATTCATCGATCTGGATGTGATGGGTCGCTACCACTTCATCGGCGGCGACACCCGCGCGTCGGGCAGCCTGGTCCTGGGCTTCCGGAGCATCACCCTCGACGTGGATTATGAAGGCGACGGTGCGGAACGTGTCATCGCCGACCTGGACTTCACCGGTCCCTACATCGGTGGCCAACTGAGTTTCTAGAATTCAATACCCGCCGGCCCCAGGCTCGCGGATTCCGTTCAAGCGGGCATACAAAGCCGGGTCCAGGATCTATGATCCTGGACCCGGCTTCTTGTATTCGCGGATCATTCAGGTTCCGTGTGCCAGGGTGCCCAACAGGAACGCAGCTTGAACGAACGTCAGGACTTGATCATCGTCGGTGGAGGTATCGTGGGACTCGCCACCGCCTATCGCTATCTGCAAAAGTTTCCCGGGCGCAGCCTGACGGTGCTGGAAAAGGAGACCGATGTGGCCGTGCACCAAACCGGCCATAATTCCGGGGTCCTGCACAGCGGCATTTACTACAAGCCGGGGTCGCTCAAGGCCGAGAACTGCAAGCGGGGTAAGGCCTATATGGAAGCCTTCTGCGCGGAGCAGAACATCCCCTTCGAGCGAGTGGGCAAGGTCATTGTCGCCACCAGCGAAGCCCAGATTCCCCTGCTCAACAACATCTTGGAGCGGGGTCAAGCCAGCGGGGTCGAATGTGAATCGATCGGCGTGGAGCGCTTGGCTGAGATCGAACCCCACGTGCGCGGTGTGGCGGCACTGCATGTGCCCGGCGCCGGTATCGTGGATTACGCCCGGGTCTGCCGCAGGCTTCGATTTTGCATCGAAGAAGCCGGTGGCCAAGTGCTCACCGGCCAGGAAGTGACCAGCATCACACCCGGACTCCAGGGCCTCATCCTGCGGACGCGGGATGGGGCGCGTACCGCCAAGCACGCCGTCAACTGCACCGGATTGCACTCGGACCGCACCATGGAAATGGCCGGCGGCAAGCGCACCGCGCGCATCGTTCCGTTCCGCGGGGAATACTACGAGTTGACACCCGAGTCCGAGCACCTCTGCCGCGGTTTGATCTACCCCGTTCCCGACCCCAAGTTCCCCTTCCTCGGCGTGCACTTCACGCGCATGATCGGTGGAGGTGTGGAATGTGGGCCCAACGCTGTCCTGGCCCTGGCCCGCGAAGGATATACCTGGGGCGACTTCAACCCGGCCGATCTTTGGGATGCGCTCTCTTACGGAGGGTTCTGGCGCATGGCGGCCCGCCATTGGCGCACGGGGTTCGGTGAGGTTTGGCGTTCCCTGTCCAAGAAAGCCTTCGTCAAAGCCCTTTCCGAGCTGATCCCTGAGATCGAGGCGGAGCATCTTACCTCCGCTCCCGCTGGGGTGCGCGCCCAAGCCCTGGCCCCCGACGGCACCATGGTCGACGACTTTCTCATCAGCAAGCAGGACTCCCTCCTCAACGTCCTCAACGCCCCTTCCCCCGCCGCGACCTCGGCGCTTGCCATCGGCGAAACCATCGCCGACCGGCTACCCTAGTCCGGCTTCGCGCTCCCCGCGCATGAGCCGCATGAGCGGCCATGCCACGAGCAGGGCCACCAGGAAATAGCCCGATCCGAAGGTCTGCAGGGTGCGGTCATAGCCGTGATTGTCGATCAGGACCTTGAGCAATGGGGCGAGCGCCACAAAGCCAATGCGTACGCCAAGGGATGAGATCGAGTTGGCAGTGGCGCGCATTTCCGGGGGAACTCGCACGTTGAGTTCATCTTTGAGCACGACCTGGGTGAGGCCATGCCCCACCTGAAAAGTCAATCCCATGGCCACGCCTGCAATCCACCAAAGGGTTCCACGGCCCGCACCAAACACCCAAGCCATGCCGAAGTAGCCGACCACCGGCAAGAAAGCGATGGCCCGGTGGGTCCAAAGGGTTCCGAGCACGCGCTCGATGGTGTGGGCATAGCGCCCGACCAGGGCCACCACCAAATTGTAGCCAGCCCATATGTAGCCGAAGTACACGAGGGGCACGCCCAACTCCTGCCAGTACCCTTGGAAAATCCAAACCGCGCAAAGGGTGGCCAATCCGTATGCAATGAGGTTCCAAAGCACTCCCCGCACCACCGGCGACACGCGGAAAAGCTCATTCACGATGCGTCCGAAGTTCTCCCTGTGCGAATTGGCCCCCATGCGGTCGATGTTCACATCCATTAGAAACAGGGCGGCCAGAAAAGGAACCCAACCCACGATCGCATTCCATGTGGCCACCGTATCGAGTCCGCGGATCACCAACCAACCGCCGACCAGGGCCGCCAAGGTCTCGCCGGACTGCATCCAAAACAACCGCTGACCCAGCCCCTTGCGGCGGCCCTCGGTTTCCCCAAGGGCTTCCACCGAGTCGTACTGCAAGGCCACATCCGTTCCCGAATACAAGCTCACCGCCAGGGCGGCAACGAGCTCGTAAATCACAACCCCTGTGAAGCCGTGCACGAAGGGCAGAATGGAAAAGGCAACCCCGTGGAGCAATCCGGCCACCACCAAAGTGCGCTTGCGCCCGAGTAGATCGGACACGTAACCCGTGGGCACTTCCAGGATGGCCACCGCCCCTGAAAAGATCGCCTGCACGAGGAACACGTCGCCATCCTGAAGTCCCACCGACTTAAAGAACGGCACGATCACAGGCATTAGGATCAGGAACATCCAGCTGAATGCCATGCAGCGGATCAATACCAGGTTGCGGCGCAGCCTGGATCTATACTTCTTCTGATCGGGATCGGACACGGGGGCGAGAGTATACCGCCATCCCCTCCCCCAAAGTCGCCCCTCCCACGAAACTGTCCTGGCGGATCGCCGATCCGCAAAGGTTGGATCAAATCCCAACTCCAGCGGCTCCAGGCTCCGCTTTGGAAGCTATCGTTGGACCCAACATGCGCCGCGCCGACCGACTCTTCGAAATCATCCAGATCTTGCGACGTGGTTCGACCACGACAGCGACGGCGCTCGCCCAGGAACTCGAGGTCAGTGACCGCACCATCTACCGGGACGTGCAGGACCTGATGGCCTCGGGCGTTCCCATCGAAGGGGAAGCGGGGGTCGGCTACGCGCTCGAAGAATTCGACCTACCCCCGGTCATGTTCGATCGGGATGAAATCGAGGCCCTGGTGTTCGGCATGCGCATCGTCGAATCGGTCGGGGATAGGGAGCTGGCCGGTGCAGCACGGCGGGCGGTTCGCAAAGTCGAAGCGGCCCTGCCCGATGCCCGGCGACCCTATGTGGAAGGCACCCCACTGTTTGCCCACAATATGTGGCCGGCGCGAACCCCGCGCTTTGAATTGGGGGAGCTCCGTCGAGCGATCCGCGAATTCCGAATGGTGGACCTCGATTACACCGACGCAAAAGGGGCCACAACCCAGCGTCGAGTGCGGCCGCTGGGCATGGCATTCTTCGGCACGAGCTGGCTGTTGATGGCCTGGTGTGAATTGCGCGAAGACTTCCGCGCCTTCCGACCCGATCGCATCGAAAGCCTGGACATTCCAGGCCAGGCTTTCGAAGACGCCCCGCCCCGGGATTTGGCCACCTACATGGCCAAACTCCGCGAAGAGTACGGCGACAGCAACTGCGAATCCCGAGCCGAGAACCCGGGCTAGTCCACTACACTTCCGCGTACGGCATGGCAGGTGTTGCTCCTGCATGGCGAACGTAGACGGACAAGGCTCCGCGGTGATGGGCGGTGTGATCGACGATGCCGTTGACCACTTGCTTTCGGGGAAGTCCGCCCAGGATAGGTCCTTCGGGCAATGCCGATTCCAATTGCTCAACCGATAGGGATGCGATCCTATCGCAGGCGGATCCATAGGCGTCTTTCACAAAGGCCTT
>JARGOW010000205.1 GCA_029212955.1 Planctomycetota bacterium
GCGCATTCCGAACAATCTGGCCAGGGCATCTTGAACCTCGCTGGTCATCCGAAACAGGATCCCAAACGGGTACATGAGGATTGAGAGGGTGGGCAAAAAGGCGGAGGTGATGCCGTCGGCCCGAGCCCGCGCGATGGCCCTTGGGATCATGACCCAGAGCACCATGCAAGCAAAGGTGGTGCCCAGAACCCAAGGGACGAGGTTTTCCCCAGACCCATTCTCCCGTGCCAGTGCTGTGAATAGCAGGCCAAGTGCGGCCACTTGGATGGCCCCTTCGATCCAGCGCGCGCCCGATGCGAGCGCTTCCGCTCGCTCCATCGCCACGATCAAGCGTTCTCGACGCTGGAGGGAAGGGTTGGCATCTAGCACGCCATTGGGCGTGAAGTTTTCCAAGGATCGGCGGAGCACGCCGACGGCTAGGGCGCCCAGGGCAACCGCTAGGGGCCAGGACAGGAGGCTCCACATTTCTGGAGCGGTGGAACCTGGCAATTGGGCCAGGGTCGGGTGTATTGGAGGCACGGTAGCTGCGTGGAATCGGTGGATGGGCTCGGTTGGAGTCGCCGGGGGAATTCTATAGACGCCGGGGCCCCTTTGCCCATAGGGCAGTCCAATGTAGACAGAAAAGGGGCCCAGGAGGACGGATTCTTGGGAGGGGCAAGGATAGGCCTGGTTGTTACGTTTTCGGAACGTTTCAGGGGGGCGCATGGGGGAGGAGCCCGCGTGCAGGGCCCCCCAGGCCATTTGGCATGGTTTGTGCAATAGGGCGATCGTGAAAGTAGCCACATACCCCCAAAACTCCCTCGTGAGGGAGGCCCAAGCCTTTATCGACCGTGTTGGAGCCCAGTCCCCGGCCCATCCGGATCCCGCCGTGGACCCTGGAGATGCGGGAGGACTGGACACAGCTCTCATGCAAATCTTCACGGCCACCGGCGATGTCCGAGCCTACGAGTACCTGTATCAGCTCACCTCGGAGCCCCTGCTCGGATGGATTCGGGGCCGCGCCAGACAAATCGCCCGAAGGTTGGATGTGCGCGAAATTCTGCAGGACACGTTCATCAACATCTATCGCTACGCCAAAAGCTTCAAGGGCGAGGGCATCCACGGGTTCCGGCGTTGGGCACGGACCATTGCGGCCAATGCCATGCACCGGGCCAGTCGCAAGCGTACTCTGGTATTTTCCGAGTGGAGTGAGGGCGTCATGCAGGTTTCTGCAGGCGTTGGTACCCCCCAAAATCTGGCCGAAGCCCAGGAATTCGCGCTCGAATTGGAGTCTGCCTATCAACTGCTCCTGCGCGTAACGCCCCTGGCCTTCGCCAAGCTCTCCGCCCGCGACCGATTCGTTCTCAATGCGGTGGACGTGCATGGGTCACTCTATCGTGAAGTGGAGAAGGAATTGGGACTGCGCTCTGGGGCCTTAAAGATGATCGTGCACAGGGCGCGCATCCGATTCCGGAGCCACTTGAAAACGGCTCTGGCCTGCTAGGCGAGGAGCCCCCCGCTGATCCGGTACTCCAAATCAATCGGCCCCTGGCGTTCCATCGCCAGGGGCCGCGTTGCTTGTACAGCCCTGGGCGGGCAGGCCCTTGCGGTCTAGGGGCGAGCCCGGACAATGGTCCGCATGCAACAAAGTCCGATCGAGATCGATTGCCTGATCCACAACGTGGGCGAATTGGCCACATCCCAGGGGTCCGAGATTCGCGGCGGGAAAGCCCTTGGATCCCTCCGAATTGAAAACGGCGTAGCCCTGGCGATTCATCAGGGAAAAATCGAGGAGGTCGGACCCGATGCGGACCTGACTGGTCGGTACCAAGCTCGCCAGAAAATCGACGCCCAGGGCCAATTGGTGGTGCCGGGCTTGGTCGATGCTCACACCCATCCGGTGTTTCTCGGAACCCGGGAGGGCGAGTTCGAAGATCGCTTGCGTGGCAAAAGCTACTTGGAGATCGCCGAGGGTGGAGGGGGCATACTCTCCAGCATGCTGGGCGTTCGCAACAGCACGAAAGAGCAGCTGGTACAGGCATTGCTTCCGCGCATGGACCGATTCTTGAGCTTGGGTACCACTACAGTGGAAGCCAAGAGTGGATACGGTTTGTCCTTGGCCGATGAAATGAAGTCCCTGGAAGCCATCGCTGAAGCCAATCGATTGCATCCCGTCGATTTGGTTCCCACCTTTCTAGGCGCCCACGACTTTCCCCCGGAGTATCGCGATCGAAGGGGTGAGTACCTGGCGCTCTTACGCAACGAAATGTTGCCCGCTGTGGCCGAGAGCGGGTTGGCGGAATACTGCGACGTGTTCACCGAAAGCCATGTCTTTGGATTGGACGAGTCCCGGGACCTTTTGAACCATGCCAAGGAGTTGGGCTTCAAGGTGCGCTTGCATGTGGACCAATTGACGGCGCTGGGTGGGGCGCAGTTGGCAGCGGAACTCGGGGCGGCCAGTGCCGACCATCTGGAACATGTGAGCGATGCAGGAATCGATGCCCTGGGCCAAGCCGGCGTGGTCCCGGTGCTTTGTCCGTTGGTGCCCCTGTTCCTGCGAGAATCCCAGGAGGCCCCCGGTCGACGCATGGCGGATGCGGGCCTGTCCGTGGCCCTAGCCACGGACTTCAATCCGGGTTCCTGCTACGCCATGAGCCTGTTTGAGGTGCTTTCCTATGGGGCGTTGCGCTACGGTCTATTGGCCGGGGAGGCCTTGACCGCGGCGACCTTGAACGCGGCTTGCTCCCTGGGTCGCGGCGATCGAATCGGAACCCTAGAGGTGGGCAAGCAAGCGGATGTTGTCATCACGGACTTGCCAGGTCACAGGCATTTGACCTACGAAATGGCGCGCAGCCCCGTACGTCATGTGATCAAGTCCGGCAAGTTGGTTTACACCGCAGCCCAAGTGGATCGAAGTACATGCGAGTAAAGTCCCTAGGAAATGGCGGGGAGGTTTGTTCCCCGTGGAGGTTCACATACAAGCTCCTGGCGGGTGCCGTGCTCTTGGGCTCGTCCATGGCCTTGCCACAGGTTGGACCAAAGGTGGATCCGGAGGTCCACGCCCTCGCGGAACGCCGATTCCGATTTGAAAGCACCTGGTCCAAGGCGAGCCCAGCACACAAGGACCGCCTGAGGGCGGAGGTGCGACGCTATCGCAACGTGGGTCTGCCCGCCCTTCGGCATGTGGATTCCCCGCGGCTTGTGCGTTGGACTCGCATTTTGAACGGGCACTCGGTGAGCGAACTACCCACCGATTTGGAGCAATGGATCGCGCGGCTGGAGTTGCGCTTGATACCGGGTTGGGGTTCCACATCCACATTGGATGGAGACCCGCAGCTGGTGGTTCACGTGCTAGCCCCATCTCAGCCGCCCGCATTCCCCAAGTCCGAAGCTGGGTCGAAGCTGACACTCACATGGTTGGGTCCGGCCGGGGAGCGGGTTCTGGCCCGGTCGGTGTCGGTGCAAGCCAAGGACTTTTCCAGAAATGGCTTTGAGCTGTTCCTTCAAGCACCCGGAGACCACTTGGGAACTTGGATGTTGGAACCCGCGCTTGTACTTCCGAATCAAACCTGGACGGGTCATCCGATCGAATTCGTCATGCGGCGCCAGTGGCCGGGGTTCCCCGATGGTGCGCCCGACGGCTCCCCGTGGGAAGCCGCCATATCCCAGTGGGGCAAAACTGGCTTTCGCAACATGCGTTGGGGCGGCTGCTCCGGCCTGTTGGACGGCGAGCTCTCCAATCTGCGGGACCTGGTCATGGAGCGGTCCGCCGACGGCCAGTGCCTGACTTTGAGATCCAAGTCCGCCGAGGGCCCCGAACTTTGCAAGGCGCTTGTTTGGGTCGCTTTACCCGGCGGGCATCTCTTGGAATCTGAACTTCTCGGCGAACGGGCCGCGGCTTGGAAAGCGCTGGTGGACCAGGGTGTCACCGTCATGGTGAGCCATGCACCCCTGGTTTTACCCGGTCAAACCAAGGGGAGTGCGAGCCAACGGATGGCCCAGGAAACCGTGGAATTGGGCGATGTACCGCGAATTCTAGTGGTCCGGGGCAATCAAGCCCGGGGGCTGGGTCTAGGCTCGAAAGAGGTGTTTCAAGGCTTCAATGCCCTGGTTCTGCAGGGGCCGAGGCGTACAGAAACGGTCCCGACGGCTCCCTTCGAAGGGGCTCCGACCCTCTTTCTATTCCCTTCGGACCCCTGGGAATCCCCCCAAGTCCCCGCCGGGCAGAAAGCCGTGGCCAGCATGGACCCGCCCGCTGTGATGGCCATGGACCTGCCCCGCTATCTGGCCGAAAACCTGGAGCTGTTGACCTCCAAGGTGGGCGACGGCAAACCTTCTGCCGGAGAGCCCCGCTAAAAACGGGCCCGGACTCGTTACCCTCTGGGGGCTATGAGCAAAGCCAAGATCATTCAGCCCCGGACCCTAAAGGGCTTCCGGGACTATCTGCCCGCACAGGCCGGGCCCCGGGAGCGAGTTCTCGAGATCGCCCGGGATGTGTACCGGTCCTTCGGTTTCAATCCCATCGACACCCCGGCCCTCGAATACACCGAGATCCTCAAGGGCAAGGGTGGGGAAGAGTCGGACAAGCAGATGTACCAATTCACGGACCCGGGAGGGCGTGATGTGGGAATGCGGTTCGACTTGACCGTGCCCCTGGCCCGGTTTGTGGCCCAATACGCGGGCCAAATTGGGATGCCGTTCAAGCGCTATCACATGGGGCCCGTTTGGAGGGGTGAAAACACCCAGCGGGGTCGCTACCGGGAGTTCATCCAGTGCGACTTCGATACGATCGGTACCCAAAGCACCATTTCCGACGTGGAGACGATCCTGGTGGTTTACACGCTGTTCAAGCGCTTGGGCTTTGAGCGGTTTACGCTCAGGGTCAATCACCGTGGAATCCTGGCAGGAGTCCTGGAGAAAGCTGGAATCGAGGGGCAGGTGGGGGACGTGCTGCGTGCCCTGGACAAACTGGCGAAGATCGGTCCCGAAAAGGTTGCAGAGGAAATGAAGGCGACCGCCGGGGTTTCCGATGCCCAAGCGGCTGAAATTCTCGCCCTGCCCCAGATCCAAGGATCCCGGGCGGAAGTACTGGCCAGTATTGGACAGCTCGTGGCCGGGAACGAAGCGGGCGAGAAGGGGCTCGAAGTGCTGAAGGCAGTGGACGAGGGATTGCGCCTGGCAGGGGTTCCCGAGGACGCCATGGCGTTCGACCTGTCAATCGCACGGGGCCTCGACTACTACACGGGGATCGTGGTTGAGACCTTCTTGGACGATCTGCCCGGTATCGGTAGCTGCTGCTCAGGCGGCCGCTACGACGATCTGGCCAGCGTTTACACGAAGCAGCTCCTTCCCGGGGTGGGCGCGTCCTTGGGCGTGGATCGACTCCTGGCGGCCATGGAGGAACTCGGCCTGATCGAGGAGAGCTTCTCCGGAGCTCCCGTGCTGCTCGCCTACTTTGAAAAGACCCGGGGTCAAGATTACCTGGCTTTGGCCCAGGAGCTGCGCGAGCAGGGCCTTGGCGTGGAACTCTACCCCGACGCCAAGAAACTGGGCGCACAACTCAAGTATGCGGATCGCCGTGGACACAGGGTGGCGGTGATTGTCGGGGGCGATGAGTGGGACAAGGGGACCGCACAGGTGAAGGACCTGCGGGACGGCACCAGCCAAGAAGTGGCTCGCGCCGATATTCCTTCGGCCTGCAAGGCCTTGCTAGCACAGCAATAGGGCATTCATTGGCGCATCCTCCCGCTGAAAACGGGGCACCCGGATTCTTCCTGGTGCCCCGTTTTCATGGACCTTTGCATCTGCGCGTTGTCGCACTTTCCCTAAAAGCGAGCCGCGCGGAGAACTCGAAAGTTCCCCGCGCGGCATAGCGGCTTCAGGCCAGAGCCTGGAGCCTATTCACCGTATCCAGTTACTGGAAGGTCACTTCCAGGCCACGGGAGAAGTTGTTATCTCCGGAAAGGCTGGAACCGTCGCGGTACCACAACTGGAAGTTGAAGGTGTCGCCAGAGACGAGCATCGCATCAAGCGTCGGGGGAAGCGGGACGTTGGTCAGGTCGATGGAGCCAGCAAGCTGACCACCGAAGACGCTGCCAAGGGTCGGAAGGAAGCGGGCAATAGCCGAGCCGCCACCAACACAGAGGTTGCCGTCGCTACCGCCGGGGTTGTTGACCTGGGCTTGTCCGAAGCTACCGATGAAGTAACCGAATTGACCTTCCGGAAGGCCGAAGGCCAGCAGACCGAAGTCATTGTTGGCGGCAACGATGTCGCCCGTACCGTAGATGCTGGCGACAGCACCGGTGGTGTTGGGGTTCGCATCGCAGTACATGGAGCCAATGATACCGAGGCCGTTGCCGGTACCGGAGATGACCATGTCGTAGGTGTTACAGGAGATGCTGGAACCAGACCAGACGTTGACTTCCAGGATGACTTCCAAGTCAGCACCGGTGTTGTTGGTCCAGGTGATGTTCTCGTTGTCGGATCCGGAGAAGCCGTCAGCAAGTTCATCGGCGCCGTTGCCGTTGCCACACTCGAGGGAGGAGGCAGCGCGGAGGAAGCCGTCCATGTCGCCATCGGCACTCGTGAAGAGCAGGTCGATGTTGACGGTGGCGCCATTGGCGACACAGAAGGAGTAGTGGTCGTGGTCCGTCTGGCTAGCCCAGAGGCCGCTAGTCGTTCCGTCGGTCATCGGGGTGGCGGTGGCGCAATCGTCGTTGTCTTCGAATGCGTCATCGTTGCCGGGACCGCAGGGGTCGGGAGCAATGGCGATGTCCAGGTCGTAGATGGAGCAGGGTCCACCGGCGAGGGAATCGTTCTTGGCCTCGAAGACCAAGTCCAGTGCAGCAACACCGGTGTTGTTGAGGCTCCAGGAACCTTCAGCGCTACCGATCAAGGTCAAGCAGTCGGAAGCAAAGATGTCGAAATCGATGTCGCCAGACGTGTTGGAAAGGGTCACGTTCACGATGTTGCCAG
>JARGOW010000206.1 GCA_029212955.1 Planctomycetota bacterium
ACGCTCGATCAATGCGGACGCCATTTTGTCTCCGGCTTCCGCCGCTTTCCTCCATGAGGCGCACGCCGAATCCATGTCACCGCTGAGGCGCTGGGCGATCCCCAAATGGCGCAGGATCATTCCATCGTTGGGCCTGGTTTCGTTGGCCAAGTTCAGATCTTCGAGGGCCCCTTTCAAATCCCCAAGGGCTGCGCGAGCCTGGCCCCGATTGACGTGTAGTTTGGCATCGGGAGATCCAACAAAGCGTGTGAGCACTTCGTCCAAGTGAACGAGTCCCTGGTCAAAGAATCCATTTTCGATCAACAGGATTCCGTAATCCACCTTCGGATCAAACCAACTTGGCTTGTCCTCCAAAATCCTAGCGTAGTCCTGCATGGATCCCTCCGCGTCGCCGGTCACACCGCGTAGCTTGGCACGATACAGGCGATAGCGGCCGTTGTTGGGCTTGGCCTTCACGGCCAAGTCAATCTGGGCCAGAGCGTTGGCGTAATCGCCAAGGCCTGCGTAGAGCTCGCAAGCCCGCCCAGCCTGGGCTGCGGGGTGGGGAAAACCGCTGCGCGTAATGATCGGCACGGCGGGGATGCCAGGCCGGGTCCCAAGCAGTGTCATCAATGCACGACTCCCCATTCGCTGCGCGAGCATGCCAGCGGAATTCGCCCCCATGCGGGGATCCGCACCGGACTTCATCAATAGCTCAATGAATGGCTTATGCGCCTTTTCATGGATGAGTTCGGACAGGGGTGAATTGCCGTCCCGATCCAGCGAGTTGGGGTTGGCTCCGGAAGCAAGGAACAGTTTGGCTGCCTCAAATCCTTTGGCCCCCTGCCGTGCGAATTGATGCAACGGGGTGGATCCATCGGACAAACCCAACGTCGGATTTGCGCCCAACTGCAAAGCTTGCCCCATGGCTTCCAGGTCATTGGCGGCAATGGCCAACAGCAATGCATCGGATTCCCTGGGAGCTAGAACATGGGCTACCAAATGGTTTCCAGCGGCCACGGCGACCTGGAACGCCGTCATGTTTTCGTTGTTGGCTTGATCGGCCTTGGCACCCGCATCCAGCAACCAGGTCGCCATTTCCCAGGTGCCGTTCAAAGCCACCTGATGCAGGGCCGTGTTGCCCTTGTGGGTGGCGTTCGGATCCGCCCCCATCTCCAACAAGACCCGGAGCTTTTCCTCCTTGCCACTCCTCGCGGCTTCCAGCAGGGGCACTTCCCCATCCCGCCCGGCCAGGTTCGGATCGGACCCTCCGGTGATCAACATGCGAGCGGTCAGTCCATCGTGTACCCCGTGGGCGTACCAAAGTGGAGTTCCGCCCAAGTAGTCCTTCACATTCAGGTCAGCCCCGCGCCGGACCAACATCACCACGGCATCGGTTTCATCGGTCATGACCGCGCCCATCACCGGAGTGCTCACCAAATCCTTTCTATCGGCGGTTCGGTAGCTTTTGGAATTGGTGGAAGCCGCGTCCCCGATCAAATCGCGCATGACGTGAAGGTAGCCATTTGTCGCGGCCAGATGCAGGAGCGTCGTCCCGTTCGGATGCTCCTGTTTGGGGTCCAGTTTGACCCCTGAGGCTAGCAAGACCGCAACCGGACCGTCGTTCCCCCGCGAGGACAGCGCCATCTCAAGCGGTGTTTTTTTGTAGATTTCGTCGCGTAGATCCGTGGAAGCACCGCCGTCGACCAGCGCCTTTACCATCGCCCCATTGCCCCCTAGGCATGCATGGTGCAACGGGGGCAAGGCCCTGCTTGGCTCATTGGGATCTGCCCCCTCGGTAAGCAGGAGCGCGACACGCTCGAGGTCCCCCGCCAAAACCGCCTCGGTCAAGGGCTTGTGGGGAAACGGCCCGTTGGGTCCGTGTTCTGCCTCCGCCGGCTGAACGGGGACTATTCCCCCGTCGGGCATAAGGTCCGCTTCCGTGATGGCTCGACCGGAAGAAGTCTTCGCCGCAACCCCAGCTGCTTCCAGCGCACGAAACACCGCCAATCGGCCTTTTCGCACCGTGATATCCATCAGGGTCTCTCCGCCGAATGCCAAGGTCAGGTCTGCCCCTCCTCGAATCAATTCCATGGCCCTGGCGTCATCCCCCACCTCGATGGCGAAGAACAGGTTGCCCACGGCTTGATCAAGCCCTAAGAACACGTCCATTCCGCGATCTCCCGACTGGACTTCAGCGGGGGCTGATTCCTCTTGGGGTGCGAAAGCAAAAGTCAAAGGACAGGAACATGCCAACAAAAGGACCGCAAGGGTCCGGTTTGCGGTGCGGAGGCGGTTCAATCGAGGGAAGAGATTCATCATGGCAAGAGTGGGCTCCTCACCACCAGGGCTCGAAGCGTCCCAGAATCCTACCGTACCTGCGCAAATGGGCAATCCACGAAAAAGCGGCCGACCCCGTTTGGGATCGGCCGCAGATTCAACAGACCCGGATGCCAGCTTCGAGTGGCCTCCGAATCTCAATCCATGCTTAGTTGAACGTCACGGTGATGACGTTGGTGAAGTTGGAGGTGTCGAAGGGGTTCTGGTCACGGTGCCAGGCCTGGAAGGACCAGGTCTGACCAGCCACAACAGACTGAGCCGGGCTGGTCGGACTGTTGTTGAGGGGCACATCCAAAGAGAAGGCTCCCGTGGCGCCGGTGTAGCGGATTTGGCCGCCCGCGTTGAAGCGACCGAGCGCACCACCGAGGCAGAACTCGCCCTGGCTTCCCGGGGGAGTGATCGGCGGACCCTGGGACGTGGCGCCCAGGAAGTAACCGAAGTTGTTGAGGGGCATGCCCGATGCGTTGAGCGTCAGGTCATTCTCGCTGGCGATGTCACTTCCCGAAGCGGTCAGGACACCGGGGAATCCGGTGGAGTTCGGATTGGCCGGGCCACAGTACACCGTGCCGCAGGCGGGCGTGATGGTGAAGGGACCGAAGGTCACTTGGTTGTCGGACCAGTTGCCCGCGTTGTCACGCGTGATGACGTGCAAGTACCAAGTACCGGAGACGGGACTGATGGAAGAGGTCGTGCCGGCCGTGTCAACAATTTGGCCAACAAGGCCAGTCGGGTTGGTGGTCCAGTACAAACCGTAGCCGTCCACTCCAGAGTGGCTGTCAACAGAAGCGTTCCAGTTCACCGTGATGGTTCCATTGCAAGACGAGCTTCCCTGGGGGAAGTTCGAGCTCGAATAGGTCACATCGGTCGGGTCCGTCACGTCGATGAGGTAAGGGCCGTCCGTCATGTAGTCGTTGTCCCAGTTGCCCGAGTTGTCGACGGTACGAATGTGGAAGTACCGGTTAGACGTTGAGCTGGGGTACGCCGCGCTGGTGTAAGAGGTCACGGCTCCGATATCCTGAGTTGCGCCAGGAGTACTAATAACCGTCGTTTCGAAGATGCCGTACCCAGCCACACCAGAAAGGTTGTCGCTAGCAGCATTCCAAGTCCATTGCACGGTCGGGTCGTTGCTCCACTGTCCAACGGTGTGGCTCGGGGAAGTCAATCCGGAAACGGCACCCGGCTGGGTTCCGTCCACGATAACTTGCACGGTCGGGTTCACCTCGGGGGCGTTCTCGGACGTGGTCTGCATGGTCACGTTCTTGGTTCCCTCGGAGGGGTAAGAAACGCGGTAGCTCACGTTTTTGGTGTTGCCCTGACGGATATCGCCCAAAGTGATGTAGTCGATCGTGTTACCCGAGTCGCTGAGGTCGGAAACGATTCCGTCCTCCAGCGTTGAGGACTTGGAGTGGATCGTTCGGCTGGTTCCGTCAAAGTCGAGCATGGTCGCTGCGGAAACAAAATCGGTGGCTGACACGCTCACGTCCACATCGATCTGATCGTTGGGCTTGATGAACGAATCGGAAGCGGTAATGGTCACGGTGTTCGCGGGGGTGATGTCTCCCGAGATGATGTGAATCGTCAAACCAAGGTTGATCGAAGACGTCGTGGAGTCGGGGAATACTTTCCAGCGCCAGTCGCCTGCGATCGGGTTGTTGATGATGCGGATTTCAGTGTTGTCCACCGAGCTCTGCTGTGCGCTGTACTCGCCAACGTTGAAGGCGGGATCGATGGGCGCACGATCCAGGTACATGTCAAAGTCATTGACCAAGGCCGTGCCTGCGCCAGCTCCGCCAGCCACTTCGTTGTAGTGCATGACCGCAACAAGGCGGGTCGCTCCAACCGGGACGGTGAAGTCCGCGTAGGTCGAGTTACCGGATCCCACGGTGGGGCTCCAAGTGGTCGTGGTCCAATCAGAGTGGCTCCAGTGGGCGCGGTAGGCGTTGATACGTCCGGTGCCAAACGTGTCCAGGTGGGAACTGCTGGCGGTTGTAAGCAACTGCATGTCGTGGGCCTGGGAAGTACCCATCAGGTGAGCAGCAATCTCGGCCGGCTCACGGTCACGCATCCAAGAGTGGTGATCCACGAGCTGGGCGATAGCGCCGGTGACATGGGGTGCTGCCATGGAAGTTCCACTATAAGCGCCATAACCCGTGTTGTTGTTGGCGAGCGCACTGCTCACCCAACGGCCCGGGGCGTTGACATTGGGCTTCCAACGGTTGTCCGCGATCGGACCAGTTCCCGAGGTGCTCCAAAGCTCACCCGGCTTGCCGACGGTTCCGTCAAGGTAATCCACGGTGTTGCCAACGGTCAGGGCGTTCTTAGCGGTCGCCTGGATACCCACGTTTTGGTAGGAGTAGTTTCCTGCTGCCCAAACCCAAACCTGGCCTTCGTTGAAAACGTGGTTGTCCACGGTACGGGCGTCGGCTTCGGTTCCGGTCGGAACGTGCTGGTCGTTGAAGGTCGAACCCCAGGAGTTGTTCACAACGTGGGGCACGGTTCCAGTTCCAACCGGCGTGTTCATCGTGTTCACGATGCTGGACAGGGAAACGGAGCAGGGGTTGGGGAAAATACGGTAGTTGAAGAGCGACTGATCCGCGCTCCAAGTGCCTAGTCCCGGAGCAATACCCGTGTGGTCAGCTTGAGCGTCGCCATTTCCAAGAATGGTGCCGGTCACGTGCGTGCCGTGGCCATTTCCACCGTTTGAAATATCATCCCATGCAGCGGCTTCGGTGGTGCAGTTCCAGCCCCATCCGAAAATGTCAATGTCCGTGTGTGCCGTTTCCACACCCGAGTCCACAATACCGACTTGCGCCACGGAGCTCGTGGAACCGTCGTACTGGGAACGGGTTTCGTCCGCCATGATCATGGGGATGGACTCGTCGTGCATCGGGGCGGAGAACATTTCCTTGACCGGAACGGGCTCCACGAACTGAACAAAGTCCAACTCGGTCATGGCAGCCACACTAGCCACCGTTCCAGTCACGACGAAGGTGTCGATATCAGGACGGTATTCGTGTACTTGCATTCCCATCGATTCCAGCTGCTGGTGCATCCAACCGTTGGAGTGGTGACGGATAGAGCGGGCGTCGGTGCCTTCATACATGAAAGGCTCGCTGCTCTCGGGGGTCACACCCGAAACCGACCCGAAGCGCTCGGCGACGGAGTTTTCGTTCATATCCGACTCGAAGACGGAAACGTACATGTCCAAGGGAGCGACTTGGCTCATACCTTTGACTTCGCCACGCATGGCGGGGTGAACCTTCTGCCAGGTGCGGGGAGCTCCAACCCAACGGACAAAGTCCATGGTGGAAACATCAAGCACGCGATCCACGGGGATCGCAACGCGGATGGTGTAGTGGGGGTGGAAGCCAAGAATCCGGCAGTCCATGGCCTTGAGCTCCTCAAGACGCTGGTCGGTGATGCGCTTTTGGAACATGACCATGGCATAGGTCTCGTTGCCAGGGCGAGCATCGCCGAAATTCCCGTCCATCTGCAAGAGGGCGGGGTCCACCAGTTCGTCCACCGGGGGGGTGTAGGGCCCGGCGATAAAGGACAGGAAGAAGGGGTTACCCGATGCCTTCTCGACAACCACGTCACCTTCGGGGCTCGCTTCGATCACAGCGGGGATGGGCAGCGGGATGCTGTCGTCGAGATCCACCTTTACAATGGTCGCCTCGGGGTTTTGGGGCTCGGAGCGCAGGTCTTCTTCAGCGACTTGCACGTTTCCCGGGAGCTGGGAAGTGGCGGTGACGGGGGTGACCTTTGCGGCGGTCTCGGTGGAGACCTCCCCTTGGGTGGTGGCATCCTGGGCCCAGGCGGCAGCCGCCATGGACAGGATCCCCACGA
Organism: Planctomycetota bacterium; assembly: GCA_029212955.1. Lineage (GTDB taxonomy): Bacteria > Planctomycetota > UBA1135 > UBA1135 > NORP259. The sequence goes on from JARGOW010000206.1 coordinate 6,166, forward strand.
GGGGGTAGCAGTATTTGGACTTCATTCGGATAGTTGAGTGAGGGGGAAGGGGGTGGGCCAGCTTCTCGAGTAGAGCTAGAGCGGGGTCCAACTTCATCAGCGTAAGAATTGAGTGGGGTCCGTCACGAAATGCGTAAAACTAGCTCCTGGACTGGAATTCCCCTACCGTGGGCCTATGTCCGCCCTTTTCGCCTGGCTATTGGCTGTCCCAGTGTGGTTGCCATCCTGCCAAGCCCCCTCCCCGCCCCCTGGGCCCAAGATTGTCCACCATTTAAAGGTTCAAGGGTTGGAGCGAACCTATCGAGTCTTCCAGCCCACCGGCCTGTCCGGCGATAGGGCGGCACCCTTGGTCTTCGCGTTCCATGGGGGGTCTGGAAACGCCAAGCAGGCCCAACGCCATTATGGATTCGACGTTTTGGCCCAAAAACACGGCTTCCTGGTCGTTTACCCCGAGGCCATCGACGGCCACTGGAACGACGGCAGGAATGGTGAAAAGTTCGCTGTGCAGAACCGAACCGTGGACGATGTGGCCTATTTTCGAGCCGTCCTGAAGCAGGTAAAGGCGGATCACAAGGTCGACGCCGACCGCATTTACGCCATGGGCGCGTCCAACGGGGGCATGTTCGTACAGCGCTTGGCCCTCGAGGAAACCAGGACCTTTGCCGCGGTCGCGTCCACCATCAGCAGCCTCCCAAAGCCCCTGAAGTCGGATTTCAAGCCCAAGGCTCCTCTGTCGGTTCTATTCCTG
>JARGOW010000207.1:0-2263 GCA_029212955.1 Planctomycetota bacterium
CGTGACGACCATGACGTTCCGCCGCCCACTTGATGTCGCGGGGCTGCACAGCATTGGCGCCACGGGATTCACGACGTGTGTGTGGGCGCACGGGTCCGGCGACTCATTCTCCAAGCACTCGGAGCGAGCGGTGAGCTTGCCCTTGACTTCGGTGGCAGCATTGGCGGAGCTATGAAGTCCGTATCCCATGCCCGATGATTTGGTGGTGTAGCCCGCGTGGAAGACCTGGGTCTGTTGTTCCTCGGTGAGGCCCTTGCCAGTGTCTTGCACTTGAATGCAGACCTTGTCCTCTCTTTGGAGGAGGCGCAGGGTGAGGTGGCGTTTTTCCATGCCGTCCATGGCTTGGCGCGCATTGGTGACCAAGTTGACAAGGATTTCGAGCACCCGGTGGCGATCCACATCGATGTTCGGCAGGTCCTCATAGCAGCGCTCGACCGTGAGCATGGGGTCCGCGAAGAGGGCCTGTTCGGAGATGCGTTCCGCATCGTCGATCAGCTTGGCCAAGTCTGTGGGTTCCCGCAGATCGTTGGTGATTGCGTAGCTCTGCTGGGACTTGACCAGGTCGCAGATGTGTTCCACTCCACGCGAGAGGCTCTCGACCTCTTCGAGGGCCGCATTGCGCTGGCTCATCAATTCGGTGGATAGGGCGGAAAGGAAGGGTTGGAGATGTTGACCCCGTGCGTCCTCTTGAATGAAGCTGGCCAAGTCGCCGGCGTGCTCGTCGATGATGGCGGTTAGTTTTTCCAGGTCGCCCACCGACATGTCGGTGAGCTTTTGGTTGACCAGGTCCGCGGCCACATTGACGCTGCTGAGAACGTTGCCAACGTTGTGCAGGATTCCGGTGGCGACCTGGGACATGCCGGCGGCCCGGGCGGTTTCCACGTAGGCGGCGCGCGCGTCTTCGAGCTGACCCATCATGCCGTCGAATTCACCAGCGAGCAGGCCGATTTCATCGTCCCGCTGCATGTCGATCTTGGCGCGGAAGTCCTCGTTGGATCCAATCCATTGGGTGTGCTGGGTCAGCCTTGATAGCGGTCCTAGGACGATGTGTTTCATCAAGCCCAAGAGAACCAGCAGGAGCACCGCGCCCCCCGTAATGGTGGAGAGCAAGCCCGATTGCAGGGCGACGGATCCGGTGCCAAACACATCACGATCCACGGTGGCGTGCAAGATGATCTCCGGCCGCTCGCGGATGTCGTTGAAGGAGGCGTAGATGTGGAGGGTGCTATCGTCGGTCGGGATCAACACCGGTTCCGTGGAGGAAGCGATGGCGGGCAGCAGCTCATCGATTTCACTGGGAAGGGGGTGGCGCCCATCCGCCTGGTAAGCGGCGAAGGAAACCTTGGTTTGCGCGGAAAGCGTGCTGGCCAGGGAATCATCCAGGAAGCGGCCCATGATCACGGCCCCGTGCCCGGCTCCATCCCCGTTGCTGCGGCGGATGGGATGTGAAGCAACGATCAGGGGACGGTAGTCGGTCATCAATACGCCGGCCCGCCGCTCTTCGTCTGAGGCCGTGGCCGCCAGGGGGTGTCCCGGAGCGAAGGACTCGCGCGGGAACAACCTCATCTCGATCATTTCGTCGCTGGATTCGCCCTGGATTCGGCTCCAAAGCACGGGCAAGAATCCTTGCAGACTGGTCAGTGTGCCCTCGTCGTTTCCCTCGGCGGCGATGATCTCACCGTCGGTGGGGCCCACGATAAACAGCAGGTCAATGCCCTGACCAGCCAGGCGCGGTGCCGAGAGGTTTTCCAGCACGAAAGCGGGGTCGGAGTCCTCCACGAAATTGTAGAGCGCATCCCACTCCGCCCAGCCGCGCGCCATGCTTTGAACATCGTCCACCTCTTCGCTGATGGCGGCTTTGACGCGGTTGATGTCGGCGCTGGCAAGGCCTTCTTCGAGCTGCTCGAAACGCTCGAAGAACACCATTTGCTGGATGCGATGATTGGCCAGCGCGAAGAGGCCAATCACGCCCAAAAGGACTAGCGTGATTTTTGTTCTGAGTGACATGGGGAGTGTCAGCGGGAAGAAACGACGCTGCGGGCAGGCACAGCAGGGGACTTGCGGGTGGTCAAGTAGCTCAGGATTCGGGCGGCATCGTTGCGCACCACGGGGCTACGGTGGTGGGAGAGTTCGCGGAGGCGGGGTGCCAGGTCCTTGAGGGGCGGGCGCAGGGACTCCAGGGTGGCGAGGGCGAGCCGCACGACTTCGGGTCGGGGGTCGTCCAGAAGTTCCATGACATGGGGAGCCAGCTCCCGGCGGAACA